>JAYTVX010000408.1:0-2166 GCA_043743775.1 Bacteroidales bacterium
TCCCTCCATTCGGGTGCATAAAAATTAATTCCATCTTCCAGCATCGGAGAGTATCCGAAAGGCATTTCGTGAATGGCAGCAACTTCATCGGACCATAGAACCCTATTTGTTCCGATCTCATGGTTCCATCCTCCAAATTTTGCTGTTTTACCTGCAATCCGAAGTAGCGAAAGATTAATCTTAAGCGCATCTTCTTCTTGCTCGTGCTCAGTGATATTCGTAAAGGAAGTATTTATTTTCTTTTCGACGATGCAGGGTAATTCAGACTCCAACTTAGAGTTCATAACAAGGTAATCGATTGCGCCGGCCTGTATTGCCTCTACAGCTTTAGCCGCGGAGTCTTCGTTCGATATAAACAGGAAGTTAAATTTTAACCCAGCCTCTTTGGTTCTTCTAATAATTTCAATTCCGTTGAGCGAGGGGAGTTGGTAGTTTAAAATTACTAGCCTTGCGCTATTTTGTGATGAGAGTAAGAATTCAAGGGCAATCTGACCATCGGAGAAGGAGGTGAATTGATATTTATTTAGAGCATTGGCACTAATTAGAATAGGAGCAAAGTTCGGAGAGCCTTCGATTAGGATAATTTTTATTTTATTAACGCTTTCCATCACCATGGATCATTGCAAAAGACAATGGTAATACAAAAGATTATTACCTCATACTATTAATACGCAATAAACGAGCAGTAGTTAATGACATATATCATCAATAAGTTACGAGGTATTTCTTGGTGAATGTATTTAAAAATATAGTGGTATTGATCCTATTCGTCAAAATGTTTAGCTTATAGAAATAAACACTAAATAAAGTATGGAAAAGGTCACAAAAACTTTAGTTTTACCTCTTTCAGAAATTTTTCGTGGAGGATTTGCGCCATGCGCTTTACAACTGTTCTGCGGATTTCTAGTTCAACGGGTAGGCTCGGATCTTGGTGGGCAATATTGATGCAGGTGCCAATTACAAAATTAATCTCATCGCTTTCAAGAATCAACTTTACCATTTGGTCCGATGGCCCATTCCCTATACTTGTTGTTTCGTTGAAACGATTGAGCGTTTCGGTTGCTTTGCTGAGGGTAAGTATTCCTTCGGTAACCAAATCGGCACCATCCATTTGACTTACTGGCGGAAGATCAGGATCGTTAAATTCGAAGCTATCTGCAATATCGAGCTTTAACTCACGGGCAATAATATCAACCGTTGTTGCTCCGCTAACAATTTTTTTCCCCTTAAAGTCGCTAAATATTTTGGCCAGTTTAACATCATTCTCCTTTTCGTAGGGTGGTCCAGTACATATTAGCAGTTTACGGGGTTCGCGGAAGTAAATGGTTGCGCAGCTTGCATCATCCTTGGGGTGGTAGCCATCATTCACGTAGGCCATGTTAACCACCTTCGTGCTTAACTTACGGGCCGAGATATCGTGCTCGTTCTTAACTATTTTAGCAACAAATTCGCGTGCTTCATCACCCCAGCCGAATGGATAATCAGTCCCCATTCCTGATTGGGTAATACCGTCGCTCCAAAGAATTATTCTATCCTCCTTTTGAGGGGTAAAGGAACAATACTTAAGCTCTTTCCCTGCGTTTTTATCGGTTTTAAGGATAACGCATTGCCATTGCATCTCCAATTTTTCAGCACCTCGCATAAAAAAGCATTCGGGATTATCGTACTCAAGAATTCGGGTTTCGCCGTTATGCTCAATATCAACAATGGTAAATGTTGAGTAGCTCATTTTTCGTTCGGAGCATACGGGGAGAGTATTCATTATAACATCGGCAATAGTATTGATATCCTTATGCTCTTTGGTAAAGTTTAATGCAAGGGTAGAGGTGAGGGTCGCTAATACATTTGCTTTAACGCCATGTCCCAGTCCATCGGATAGTACAAGGATAGTCCGTTCTTCGCCCTGAACCCTTTGGGAGTAGAATACATCGCCGCATATACGCTCACCGTCGTGATTTTTCTGATGACAGTTAACCTCTATGAAAAAACTCTCTGACATTCATTTAGTTGTTAGTTGACAGTTGTTCGTTTTGCTTTTCACGTTTCACTTCTCTCTTGTCACTTGTCACTTCTTTTGTCCCCCTCCTTATAAGCATTAATAATGGAATTGAGCATCTGCTCCGTTTCAGAAGCACCCTCCCCAAGTAGGAATCCAATCTTCTGAAC
>JAYTVX010000409.1:0-3834 GCA_043743775.1 Bacteroidales bacterium
CTTATCTTCAAGTGTTTTCTTAACGAACCAATTAGAAGGGGTATTGCAAATATGACTGGTCAAGCCTTTGTTGGTGATCAGCTGGTTATGGAAGGTGTACTTATGGCACAAATCATTAAAATGAAAGAACAATGAGTCAGAGTTTAGCATTCATTCATCCAGATGCCAAGATTGGCAAAGATGTTACCATTGAGCCATTCGCTTACATTGCTGGCAATGTTGAAATTGGAGATGGTACATGGATTGGTCCAAATGCTACAATACTCGATGGAGCAAGAATTGGAAAGAATTGCAAGGTTTTTCCAGGTGCAGTTATCTCCGCCATTCCTCAGGATTTAAAGTTTAAGGGAGAAGAGACTACCGCCGAAATTGGAGATAACACCACTATGCGTGAATGTGTAACCATAAATCGAGGAACTCAATCACGGGGCAAAACGATTATTGGTAGCAACTGCTTGCTGATGGCCTACGTTCATGTTGGTCACGACTGTATTTTAGGAAATTCTATAATTCTTGGGAATGGAACCCAGCTAGCGGGTGAAGTTGAAGTTGACGATATGGCTATTCTAAGTGCCCATACCTTGGTTCACCAATTTGAACGAATAGGAGCGCATGTAATGATTCAAGGTGGGACCAAAATAAATAAGGATATTCCTCCTTTTATAATCGCAGCTAGAGATCCAATAACCTTTGCTGGATTGAATATTATTGGCCTTCGTAGACGAGGATTTAATGCCGATAAGGTTGCTGAAATTCAAGAGATTTACAGAACTCTTTACACTAAGGGAATGAATGTTTCTCAGGCTGTTGCCCATATTGAGGCGAACATGGTTCAAACCCCTGAAAGGGATATGATTTTGAATTTTATCAAAGGATCAAAGAGGGGTATTGTTCGAGAATTTCAGGGTGCAGATCCTTCCGAAGGTCTTGATGATTAGAAAATACAAACCAAAATATTACAAAGAAAGCCATCCGCAACTGCAGGATGGCTTTCTTTTTTAATGAGTTCCACTTGTTTTAAGTGTATCTTTTGGATTTTCCTGCTGTAGCCGTTGGTAAACTTTTTTATCCACCCAGATACTTAAAAACTCTCCTACGCTTAGATTCTCATCAGCATTTGGATTCCAAATCAGCAAGTCATCGATAGTACATCCGTAAACGATGGCAATCTTATGGAGATAATCACCTGAGATAACTTTGTACTGAACTTTTGTTTTCCCGTCAGTATTTCCTGAATTGGATAGAATTTCCTGAAAAGTGGCTTTGTCCGCTTTTGCGCTATAAATGATTTGCTCCTTTTTAACGAATGCCTCAATTTTGTTTGATGGTAACCACAAAGGAACAGAAGTACCAAGATCTGGGAGATAATCTCTTCGATAAGTTGGATTTAGAAATCGGATAAGTTCAATTGGAATATCTAATTCCTTGGAGATAACTGAAAAAGAAACGGGCTTGCAGATCATCACCGTATCGGTCTTGGCAAATAAGATGATGGGTTTTACTGGCTCTATTCGATGAGCTTGAGCATTATTGATAATGTATGCCGCTGCGATGAATGCTGGAACATAGTTCTGAGCTGCTTCAGGTAAGTAGTCGTAAATTTTCCAGAAATTTGTCTCCCCATTAGCTCTTAATATTGCATTTCGAACAGCCCCTGGACCAGTATTGTAGGCTGCAAGGGTGAGATGCCAGTCGTTGAATATTTTATATAGATACTCTAAATATTGACATGCAGCCTCAGTTGATTTTATGGGATCCATCCTTTCGTCAACGTATGAGTTAACTTGAAGGTTGAACATCTTAGCGGAGTTAATTTTAAACTGCCATAGACCAACGGCACCAGTTTTAGATACCGCAAGTGGATTTAATGCGGATTCAACAACGGCTAAATATTTTAGTTCAAGAGGAAGATGATACTTATCAAGCATCTCATCGAACAACGGAAAGTATAACTGTGAAAGACCCAGCATTTGCGAAACCTGATCGCGACGTTCGATGGAGTAAATATCAATATATCGTCGGACCTTAGCATTATAGTCAAAATCAATCGGCGATAACTTTCCTATTGCTGCAATTTTATACTCGTAAACAAGATCGGGAAAGGTTGGGTAATTCCCGGTGTCATTTTTTTTTAAAATCGAAGTAGAATCAGGGAAAATATGAAGATTTCCAAGATCATCAAATGGATCAAGGATATAATCAGTTCGATTTAGGATAGAGTTTGCTCTTCCATTTCCATTGGCAAATACTGATACAAGAAAAAAGGTAACAAAAAAAAGATTCTGCCGGAAATTAGAGTTAAACACCATAGCTGTATTAAGGTATAGAAAATCTTGTCGGGCTACTCTTACTCCGTTTTTGTCTCTTTCTTATCATCCGTTTTCGTAACTGGCTGATCACCTTCGCGCATGCCTTTTTTGAATTCACTAACTCCTTGGCCTAGCCCTTTCATCATCTCTGGTATCTTTTTACCTCCAAATAGAAGAAGAACAATAACTAGGATTACCAGCAATTCCGTCATTCCAATTTGACCTGCAAGAATAAATGCTTTCATAACTTCATATTTTAATGGTACAAACCTAATTCAAAAAAGTAGATCGAGAAATTATTTAGAGAAATATTTAAAAATATCATTCCCATTTGCATAAACGAGCAGAGTTAGAAGTAAGAGCATTCCAACAATTTGAGCGTATTCTAAGAATTTATCGCTTGGTTTACGCCCAGTAACCATTTCATAGAGTAGGAATATAACGTGCCCCCCGTCTAAAGCAGGTATTGGTAAAATATTCATGAATGCTAGTATTACCGAAAGAAGTGCTGTTAAACTCCAGAAAGCATACCAATCCCAGGCAGAAGGGAAAAGACCTCCGATGGCCCCAAATCCACCCAGCTGCTTAACTCCTTCCTTAGTAAATATTTTCGATAAACCTTTAACATAGCTGGCAAGAGTATTATATCCTTGAGATATACCTGCAGGAAGGGCCTGCCAGAAGCTGTATATGGTAGTTTTAACTTGAAATAAATGAGGTAAATCTGTCAAAGCAACACCTATTTTCCCTTGATTAGACACCACGCATGTCAAATTAAGGATAGTAGTATCCCGTTTTAAGGTAATTGTAACCTCTTTTCCTTTATTTTCAAATAAGATAGGCGAGAAAAGGTGAAAGAATGAAGCAGGTTTATTGTTAATTTTAATAATACTATCACCTTTAATCATTCCGGCTTTCAGAGCATCCCCCTTTGGGAGAATAGAATCAACAATCACTGGAATTTGCAGCTCAGCAAATCCTTTTATTCCTGATCCAATTAACTTTTGCCCATATCCTGAAGGCACATTAATAATTAAAGTTGAATCACCCCTTTTTATTGTAAGCGTTTTTGCGTTGTAAATGGCGATGTACTTGGGGATGTCACTGGGAATATCAATGAGATAATTATCAGCTTTTGTAACTATATCACCATCTTTAAGTCCTATTTCATAGGCCGCTTCATTATAGCACAATCCATACTTTGCATTTGAAACTGGAATATATTGCTCTCCATATGAATATTTTAACATCCAGAATATAACAATTGCAGCGATAAAATTGACGGTTACCCCGCCAATCATAATAAGAAGCCTTTGCCATGAAGGTTTTGATCTAAACTCGTAGGGCTGTGGGGGTAACTTCATCTGTTCCTTATCCATCGATTCGTCAATCATTCCGGATATTTTAACGTAGCCACCAAGGGGCAACCAACCAATACCGTACTCGGTTTCACCCTTTTTATACTTAAATAACGAGAACCAAGGATCGAAGAATAAGTAGAATTTCTCAACTCTGGTCTTGAATA
>JAYTVX010000410.1:0-18495 GCA_043743775.1 Bacteroidales bacterium
GTGACAATTGTAAACCCTTATGGTATCATCATCTATCTTAATATCGCTATAAATACAGGCGTTAGATGTCTTATCGAATTTTATAACTCCTTTATTGACAATTGGAAATTTGCTAAATGTGGCAATGCCATATTCGGATTTGCTATTTTTTATTATATACTCTATATGCGAATTCATATTGAGTAGACTGCTAGCCATATTTTCAGTAAACTTCCCATCTACAAGATAGAACTCCTGAAAGCATGCAACATCTACTTTTGCATTTTTAGCAAAATCAGTAATCTTGTTGAACGAGGGAGTTTCTTTTGACCAGGAGTATAGCCTAAAGAGGTTAACATTATACGATAATATCTTAATGTCGGGTTTGATGTTCTCTGCTTTTTTCCCAAATGGTAATTGAATGAAGTTTGTGAGATGACTTACCCCAATTAGAATTGCCAGGAATGGGATTATGAAAGTTCGTTTCCAACGAATAATCCAGTAGATCAGAAAAAGAAGATTGCCGATAAGAAGGAAAGGGTAGGATAGTCCTACCAATGCTAAAAACCAAAATCTTTCGGGGTTAATATAGACTGAAAGGTATGAGAGAAGTAGTCCTGTTGCAAATAGGATACAAACTATTACTAAGGTACGATGGAGAAATTTATGCATCGTTTAGTTTACCGATTTATCCTTGAATTTAAATAACGTCTCTTTCTCTTCCTTCGAAAGGCTATCGTAGCCTGTTTTGGCTATTTTATCTAATATTTTATCGAGTCCAACCTCAAGATTGACTTTGCGTTTATTGTAGTCGTAATCGGTTAATGGTTTGCGATAGTCAACTTTTAAGTGTGATCGAGGATCTTTTTTTAGTGAAAGAAGGTCTAAAATCCAAGTAATTGGTTTTGTAAGTTCTACTCCTTGTCTACCAATAATGATGTAAAGGTAACCAAAAGTGGCACCTCCAAGATGTGCTATATGTCCACCCGGATTTGATATTGGGATACTTATGATATCGAGAATAACAGAAAAAAGGGCTAAGTATTTAAGTTTTACTGCCCCAATAAACATCAGGTTGATCGTTATATTAGGCTTTAGCGTGGCAATTGCAATGGTTACTGCAAGCACCGATGCCGATGCTCCAAGGGCAATCGCCATGGGTAATGCTTCGCTGAAAACGCCAAGAACATTGAACAGCAGAATGTAAAAGGCCGCACCGGATAATCCTCCCATTATATATACTCCAACCAATTTTTTTTGCGATAAATATTCAAGGAAAATTATCCCAAACCAGTAGAGCCAAAGCATATTGAATAGGATATGCAAGAATTCCTCGTGGAAAAACATGTAGGTAAATATTGTCCATGGTTTACTAAGAAGACTTGCTGGATCAGCAGGAACGGCGAGGTATAGGGCAAGGCTATTGCCTAAAGGGGCTCCTCCCAGAAAAAATATCACCCTAACTAAATTATAGATGACAAAAACTGCTAGGTTGATATAGATCAGCTTGGTTAGGTTGCTCCCAAATTTGAACGAGTCCTTTATTTCTGCGGCAATACTCATAGTTTAGTTGACAGTTGATGGTTTATCGTTGACGGCAGATCGTTTGTTATAAATTCTTTCAATTCTTTAACATCTTACATTCTATTTAACCTTCGAATCATTCTTTAATAAAATAAATCCTTCCTTCTGTTCCAGTACTTAATGAGGATAAAGCCGAAGAGCATACCCCCCAGATGAGCAAAATGGGCAACATTATCGAATTGGAAATTGCTAACCCCCATAAATAGTTCAATTACACCATAGCCAATTACAAAGTACTTTGCTTTGATCGGAATGGGCGGGAATAGGAGCATCAACTGTGTGTTTGGGAAAAGCATCCCAAAAGCAAGCAGAACACCAAAAACAGCCCCCGATGCGCCAATGGTAGGGATGTCCATTTTGAATTGAATAAGCTGCCGAGTATACTCTCCCGCTTGCTGAATGAATTGCTGATTATTGGGATCACTTGACCAACCATTTATAAACTTCTCTGAAAGATCGTTATAGAAGGCAGGGAAATGCTTTGTAACAAATGCAGCAAATGTTTCAGGGGATGGGGTATTAAGCATTGCTGTTGCAGCTGATTCGATGTGTGATATAGTGATGTAGTTAACAAAAGTATGAAGTGCAACTGCCCCAAGTCCAGTTAAAAAGTAGTAAAGAAGGAATCGCTTACTTCCCCATACCTGCTCAAGCACTCGACCAAACATCCAGAGTGCAAACATATTGAAGAATAAGTGAAAGATATCAGCATGCATGAACATGTGAGTGATAATCTGGAATGGTCTAAAATGTTCAGACCCGAAGTAGTATAAACCTAGTACGCTATCTAAATCTATCTTATAAACGTTCACAACAACATACTTTGCTAAAAGCATTATAACATTGATGATGATCAAGTTTTTAACAACTGGTGGTACGCTACCAAAATTGGGTCTTTCAAATGCGCTCATAGAGAAAAAGTTAGTTGATGATCTATTTGATTTAATAATTATAACAAGTTAATTACTTATTTGTTAAGATTGTAAATGCCGATGAAAGTTAAGCAAAAGTAGTAATTCTGATAATTATTTAAACCTTTTCTCAAGCTCATCAAGGCTAATAATCGTTAAAATTACTTTTCCGTTGGGTGAAAGGTTCGGATGCTGGCATGCAAAAAGTTTATCAACTAAGTCCTGCATCTCAATGCTGCTAAGCGTTCGAACATAACCAATGGATGCTGCCTTTGCCATTGAAACGGCCAGTTTTTGATGTGCGTCATCCAGTGGTTTCGTTTGGTTGTCCTTAAGTGAAACAAGGATGTCCTCAATTAACTTAACCGGATCGCTTATTTTAAGTGTTGCGGGTAGACTGTTGATTGATATAGTATTATGTCCAAGACTGCTTACCTCGACACCAAGTGTCGATAAATCTTCAAGGGACTGCATTAGTAAGTTGTAGTCCCCAGCATTCAATTCTATGGCTTGAGGAAATAACTCCCTTTGAGCAACGCATTGACCCGAGGTTAGGCTACCAAGGTATTGCTCGTATAGAATTCGTTCATGAGCATATTTCTGATCAATTGCCATCAACCCCGATTTTACAGAGGTTAGAATATACCTATCCTTGAACTGAAAGAACCTTGAACTAGTAATCTCCTCGTTGTCGTCGAAACCTTTCGAGCGGTATGTTTGTGTTAAGGGAATCGATGTTTCAAAATCCTTTCCTTGGTTATCATGGTATAGCTGTTCCCATCCCTTGGTTGTTTGTTGATGATGGGTTGAGCCTTTAGCCGAAAAACTAGGATTGCTATCATCAAACGGATTGAATGAAGCGTTGATGTCGATTTCAGGAGGATTAACGGGTGTGCTTTTTGAGAAGAATGGAATATCAATAACCTGTTCTGTCTCAAAATCGATTGAAGGGGCAACAGAAAATTTTCCCAGCGATTCCTTTACCGCAGCGTGTACAATCTGCCAGAGTGTTCGCTCTTCTTCAAATTTAATCTCCGTTTTGGTAGGATGAATATTTACATCAATTGTAGCTGGATCAACCTTTAGGTAAATAAAGTAAGGAGGAATGCTGTCGGCAGAAAGGAGCCTGTCGTAAGAGTTCATTACTGCTCGATGAAGATATGGGCTTTTGAAATATCGATTGTTTACGAAGAAAAACTGCTCCCCAGCACTTTTTCGAGCACTCTCGGGTCGTCCTATAAATCCTGTTATTCTCGCAATTGTTGTATTAGTTGTACAGTCGAGCATCTGCTGATTCATGGAGCGACCGAATAATCCCACGATTCGTTGTTTGATGGCTGATGCTGGTAAATTGTATATATCGACCCCATTATGGTTCAGCGACATGGCAACCTCTGGATTTGCAAGCGCAACGCGTTGGAACTCGGCAATGATATGTTTTAGTTCAAGGGATGAACTTTTAAGAAATTTTCGGCGAGCGGGGACATTGAAAAAAAGATTCTTAATGCTAAAATTACTACCTGTAGGACAGGCAACTGACCTTTGCTCTTCGAGTTCCGACCCATTTATTCGGATTTGAGTACCAACCTCGTCTTCGTGCCTTCGGGTACGTAGTTCCACTTCGGCAATTGCGGCAATTGCTGCTAACGCTTCACCTCTGAATCCCATCGTTCGTATCGCAAAGAGATCTGATGCCTCTCTTATCTTTGATGTGGCATGTCGCTCGAAACTTAATCGTGCATCGGTTTCGGACATACCGCAACCATTATCAATAACTTGTATTAGGGCCTTTCCTCCATCCTTTACAATAACCTGTATTTGATTGCTCCCAGCATCAACTGAATTTTCCATCAACTCTTTGATGGCGGACGATGGACGTTGAACAACTTCACCTGCTGCTATTTGGTTTGCAACTGAATCGGGTAGTAGCTGAATGATATCTGACATCAATATAATCTTAAAGATAAATAAGTTGGTAAAGCAGAATCAGTTGTTTTTTTAAATGTATCTGGCGTTCCCCTTGTAATTCAAATTTGTTAATTTCAACCATTATATTGCTTTGCATTAATAAAGGACTTGAGTGATGTTTAGTGCTTTCTCAATCCTTTATGGCAAGCATTATTGCGCTAAATGTATCCGATCGAAAATTGCTTTTTAAATTTCAATAGGCCTTATGAATTGGTCAACCAAATTTATATGCAAAATTAGGGAAATAACCTGAATTATTCATTTATAATTATGACGACTAAGAATGGCATTATTAGGGTGTCAAAAAAAACTATTTCACGCAAAGTACGCTAAACTTTTTGCAAAGATCGCTAAGATTACTATTCGTTAAATCAGCTCTTTCTATTCTTTGCGGTTTGTCTCTGCGAACTTTGCATGAAGCTTATTCTTACTTTTGAAGTAGCCTCACTACGAGTTTAGCCGAGGGATTTCTAAGATTATATTTCTCTCCTCTTACGGCGAGGTCGTTCATTATAAAAAATCAGACGGTTTTTTTTAAAAAAAAACTAAGAGAATTAAGGTTAATCATACAAGATAATAGGTTTAATGTAAGTTAAAGACTAATGCATAAAATTGATTTTGTAACTAACAATTAAATATTAAAACTGAATTATCTTTGAGCACGGTTTGGGGATAGGTGTTAAATATATTTTATTTATCTTAAGCTATTCCTTAAATTTGTTTTCTAAATGGAGTTGATAGATATGATTAAAAATCAAAAGAGGTTTGTATGCTTAATAATGTTAAGCGTAATCACGATGGTTTCGTGTGTAAAGGGTTTAGACCCTTTGCCTAGTAAAACTGAAGATTTAACCATGTCGATATCGATTCCAGTGGGAGTAGGCGAAGTTAAAATAAAGGATACTTACTATTTAGGTCTCCCCAACATTAATCTAGCTGAAATTGTGCCGACTTGGGCTAGGTACGATACTATATATTTTACAGATACTGTACCTGTTGACTTATCGAAGATTTACGAAAAGTCCACAGTGATAAGCTATCTTGCTTTTAAAATTAATATTTGGAATGAGTACCCTGCTGGATGTAAGGTACAGTTGTTTTTTGCGGATAGTTCAAATACAGCACTTTACGCTTTTTGGGATAACAAACCTTTGACGATTGCAAAGGGAGATGTTTTTGCAGATGGAAAAGTATTTCATCCGACCTATACAGGATCAACAGTCACCTTTGAAAAATTACAAATTGAACAGCTGCGAACGGTCGAAAAATTAATATTCCACATAAAAATTGGCCTTAGGGGCATCCAGCCCGAGCGTTTTCAATATTTTGATAACTATAAGTTGACATGCCAATTGGGGGCTAGAGCTGATTTTATTCTAAATAATTAATAATAATGCACTTTCGAAGCTATAGGATTACTTTAATATTCATTCTTACCTTATTCTCTTTTATTGGGTATTCTCAGCAGGATAATACGTTGTTTTTCCTGCACGATATTCCGGAGGCAAACTTTGTAAACCCTGCTGTGCAAATTCGTTGCCGGCAGTATTTCGGACTACCATTGCTTACAACAATGCATCTAAATGTCAATTCAACAGGTTTCTCCTATAAATCTTTTTCGCCAGGAGCTGCTGCAATTGATGTTGATAAGTTGGTTTCTAAAATGCACCCCCTCGATTACCTTTCAATGGAGTTTCACTACACCCCCATTTCTTTTGGGTTCATGTACGACAATAAGCAGTACTTTAACTTTGCTTGGACTGAGAAAGTTGAGGCGAAACTCTTCTACACTAAGAAACTAGCGTTATTGTTGAAAGATGGCAATTCACAGTATGTCGGCAGTGGGCTATCAACCAGTAACCCCGGAGTTAAGGCGGTTTACTACCGCGAGTTTTCATTTGGCTACTCCACGCAAGTTGGCCGATACTCAATAATAGGGGCTCATGCAAAGGTTCTATTTGGGCTGGCTGGAGTATTCACCAAGCGAAGACCTTTAGATCTTTCAACAAATAAATTAACATATGATATTGATGCTAGTTGGAATCCACAGGTAAATACTGCCTTACCACTTAGTATTTCCTATGATGCTCAGAGATACGTTAGCGGTGCAAGCCTTGGTTCGATTTCACTCGTTGGTTTTTTGCTCAACTTTAAGAATCAGGGTTTGGCAACCGATTTTGGCTTTATCTATAAAAAAGATAAAATTACCTGGAGTGGAAGTATGCTTGATGTTGGAATGATTTGGTGGCATGATCAAACGAATAAGTTTGAAAATAATGGACATTTTATCTTTAAAGGCGCTACTATTACAGATGGCATGACCTCGGCGGATTATGCTACTAGTATACGTGATTCAATTCAGAATCAATTTCGTTTCAAAAATACGAAGAAGGGATTTGTAACTTTTCTTAATCCTAGGATTTATTTCGGGGGAACATATCCAGTTCTCAAACAGCTAAAGGTTGGTGCCCTAGCACGAACAGAACTTTATCCCGGTCGCCCAATCGTAGGAATTACCCTTTCAGCAACGGCTTTTAGTCAGAAGGGCTCAACCGCAAGTATAAACTATTCTGTAATGAACGGTTCGTTCAATAATCTTGGAGTTGGCTTAGGACTTAGTAGTGATAGATTTCAGTTTTTTGTTTTAAGCGATAACGTAATGGCTTTCTTTTTTCCTCAATCGGCAAGGAATGTCAACTTTAGATTTGGGTTTAACTTCTTTATTGGTTGTACCGAGAAGAAAAAGGATTATAAAATATCCAAAGGCGGATGCGGATGTAATTGGGCCCCAGAAAAACCAAAGAATACTGGAAAACTGAAAGGGTTGAAGCAATAAAATTGAATTTCGCAGCGAATTGTGAGTTACTTATTTTCTTTCCTGATAACTTTTTCCTTTACACTTATAGGGCATTGTTCTAAATTTCCTAACTTCGTTGTCGGAACGATTATTGACTATCATTAACTCATCGCAGCCATGCTTGTTAAAACTTATGGAAGTGCGGTTCATGGAATAAAAGCTACAACAATTACCATTGAGGTAAGCGTAGGACAGGGCGTGAATTTCTTCCTTGTAGGACTACCCGATAACGCTGTGAAAGAAAGTCAGCAGCGGATTACAACAGCAATGGAAACCCATCACTTCAAAATGCCCAAGCGGAGAATCGTTATCAACATGGCACCCGCCGATATTCGTAAAGAGGGTTCAGCATACGATTTGCCATTGGCCATTGGAATTATGGCGGCATCGGAGCAGATAATAAGCGACAAATTAGGTGATTTTATAATAATGGGCGAACTCTCACTCGATGGTGGTCTGCAAACCATTAAGGGTGTTTTGCCGATTGCCATCCAGGCAAGGGAAGAGGGATTCAAGGGAGTCATTTTGCCTAAACAGAATGCCCGCGAAGCCGCAGTGGTCAACAATCTTGAAGTATATGGGGTTGAGTCAATTAAAGAGGTTATCGATTTCTTTAATGGTGATAAGGAGTTAGAGCCAACCATTGTGAATACCCGCGAAGAATTTCTTGCCCATGCAAATGCTTACGATGTAGATTTTAATGATGTAAAAGGACAGGAGAATGTAAAGCGAGCACTGGAAGTTGCCGCTGCCGGTGGCCATAATTTGATAATGATTGGCCCTCCAGGAGCAGGAAAAACCATGCTCGCAAAGCGTTTACCAACCATCATTCCACCACTTACACTTCGAGAGGCGCTAGAGACAACTAAAATACATTCTGTTGCGGGCAAGATAGATAAAAATACATCGTTGATGACCCGCCGCCCATTTCGTAGTCCTCATCATACAATATCCGATGTTGCCTTGGTGGGAGGGGGGCAATGGCCCCAACCCGGGGAAATTTCCCTTGCCCACAATGGTGTTCTTTTTCTCGATGAACTGCCCGAATTTAAACGAACTGTGCTTGAGGTGATGCGACAACCTTTAGAGGATAGGATTATTACCATTTCTCGTGCAAAATCGACGGTTGAATACCCTGCTAGTTTTATGCTGATCTCATCCATGAATCCTTGCCCTTGCGGATATTTCAATCATCCCGAGAAGGAGTGCGTTTGTTCTCCAGGGGTAGTTCAGAAATATTTGAATAAGATTTCAGGCCCCCTATTAGATAGAATTGATATCCACGTTGAGGTGGTGCCGGTTCCATTCGAGAAACTTTCGGGTGCGCCGCCCTCAGAGAATAGCGAGACTGTTCGCAACCGTGTTGTGAAAGCACGCCAAGTTCAGGAGGAGCGATTTGTCGAGTGGAAGGGAATCTACTGCAATGCTCAGATGACCTCAAAGTTAATCCGTAAGTTCTGCTTGCTGGATGAAGTTGGGACAGCATTGATTAAGAATGCGATGGAGAAACTTGGCCTATCTGCTAGGGCGTATGATAGAATTCTAAAGGTTTCACGCACTATTGCCGATTTAGAGGGGGCGGAAAATATCAAATCGGAGCATCTAGCTGAGGCTATTCAGTACCGTAGCCTCGATAGAGAGAATTGGGCGGGGTAGTAATATTCTGGGCTCCACCTTATCTTCATTGCTTAAGCTTTCATTGAATAGTGGTACTGTATTTGCTATACGATGGTCGTAAATTTGTTGGACTAAAATTTGAAGTGAACTATTATTTGCTTGGTAAATTAGGTCTTCTTCTATTTACTTTAATATTTAGTATCCATTTAAACTCAATACCATGAAAAATGTAATCGCATTATTTAGCCTTGTTATTCTTGCTGGCATCTTTAACATTGCTTCAGCTCAGAATGTAAATAAGTATTCTGGAAAAGTATTGTACAAAGGTAGTGAGTACTACTATGAAACTTCATGCGCAGGTATAAATCCTATGTCTACTACGACCATTGAAACCTATGGGTTAACCATTTACAAAATTAAAAAAGATAAAAAGAAACTAGTTTTGAAAACCCATTGTACTGCTCTTGAAGTGCGTCGGAACGATAGCTCTATAAAGCCAAATCTTGACGTAATAATATTTTCTACAATTATTGGAGGTGAACTATCACCTGATATGGAAGGAACCTCCAAAAAAATTACCCTTGAATTTCATCTCGATAATTTAATGCTGATACCTCAATATAATCTGAATGCCCGAATGGGTTGTTCGAGTTTTGATGAAGGGATTAAGAATGTTGTATTCTTTATTTTAAAGGAGTTGAATTAGGGTAAGTACATTAAGGATAATAAATTAAGAGATGATCAATCATTTACCTCTCATATCTGTTCTCGTGATATGAGCACTTATTATCTTTTAAGTTGATTGTGATACTGAACTAGGTTTTAGAAACAAAAGAATCTAAAATAGTATAGAAAAGGCCCAATTTGTGGGCCTTTTCTATTTATATGGGCTGAATAAATATTTTGCACGGTAAACATAATAAATATCATTGTTTATTCTATTAAAATTATTATAAAATATATTCATCACTACTCTATTTGTATTATTTATAATTCTACTTTAGCAACCTGAAATTTTAAAAAACACACACATGTATCAGTGGTAAAGATAGTTATGCGTACTTTAATTCATTGATAATAAATCAGTAGTTCAAATCATTGGAAATGATTGGTTGAACAAATTATTATGTTTTGATATTTTATTAACTAAATACTTTAAAACAATCCTTATGACAAAAAAGTTTCTTGGTTTAATTGGTGCGGTGCTTTTCCCGATTGTAGTATCGGCCAGTGAAGCAGATTTGAGAATTCCGCAATTGGACCCAGGTCAGAACAACCTATTATTATTCGGTTTTCTGATATGTTTACTGGGTTTTGGTTTTGGGATATTTCAATACATTAAGGTTAAAAGAATTAAGGCTCACTCATCAATGCTTGATGTAGCTCAGGTGATATTCGAAACCTGTAAGACCTACCTTATTCAACAAGGAAAGTTATTGATGATACTTTTTGCATTTATAGCAGCCTGTATTGTCTTTTACTTTGGATTTTTACAGCACATCTCCTTTGGTGGTGTTCTTCTGATTCTGATGTGGTCAGTAATTGGAATTTTAGGTTCGTATAGCGTTGCCTGGTTTGGTATTCGTATGAATACTCTTGCCAATAGCCGTATGGCTTTTGCTTCGTTGGAACGGAAGCCGGTTAAACTCTTCAATATTCCTTTAGATGCAGGGATGTCAATTGGTGTTCTTTTGATCTCTGTTGAGTTGATCATGATGTTGACAATTCTTCTTTTTGTACCCCGTGAATTTGCTGGAGCAAGTTTTATTGGTTTTGCAATTGGGGAATCGCTTGGTGCTAGTGTACTCCGAATAGCTGGTGGTATTTTTACTAAGATTGCGGATATTGGGGCCGATTTAATGAAAATTGTGTTTAATATCCGAGAGGACGATCCTCGGAATCCAGGGGTTATTGCCGATTGTTGTGGCGATAATGCTGGTGATAGCGTTGGACCTACTGCCGATGGTTTTGAAACCTATGGGGTGACCGGTGTCGCGCTTATTTCCTTTATCGTCCTTGCCGTAACTGATGTTCATTATCAAACTGAACTTCTAACCTGGATTTTCTTAATGCGAATCCTAATGATTGTAACTTCTGTAATGGCTTATTGGTTGAACAGGGTTCATAGTAAATATCTCTATACAGGAAAGGATGATATTGATTTTGAGCAACCTCTTACTAGGTTAATCTGGATTTCATCAATTCTTTCAGTTATTGGCACTTTTATATCCAGCTACTTTTTAATAGGACCAGGCACAGCGCTTGGGACAACTCATCCAACATTGTGGTTGGCTCTTTCAGCAATAATCAGCTGCGGTACCTTTGGGGCTGCAATTATTCCTGAATTTACGAAGTTCTTTACTAGTCCAAAATCAAAGCACGTAAAAGAGGTGGTTCAGGTTTCACGCGAAGGAAATCCATCCCTTACAATTCTCTCAGGTTTTGTAGCTGGCTGTTTCAGCGCTTTCTGGATGGGGATTGTTTTTATCGTTTTGATGTTTCTTGCTTTTATGATCAGTCGATTTGGGCTACATGAAATTATGACCTATGAAACAATCTTTGCTTTCGGATTGGTTGCATTCGGATTTCTAGGTATGGGACCAGTTACTATTGCGGTTGATAGCTATGGTCCGGTTACTGATAATGCACAATCGATATATGAACTTTCACTTATCGAACAGCTACCTAATATTAAAGAGGAGATTGAGAGAGATTTTGGATTTACTCCTGATTTTGAAAAGGCAAAGTATTATCTTGAGGCCAACGATGGCGCAGGAAACACCTTTAAGGCTACAGCCAAGCCTGTTCTTATCGGTACTGCAGTGGTAGGAGCTACTACCATGATATTTTCGTTGATTCTAGTTATAAAAAATCAGCTTGGAATCGATCCTGAAAAAATTCTCACCTTGCTAAATCCATGGACCATTATCGGATTCCTTGCAGGAGGTTCCGTTATTTATTGGTTTACTGGTGCTTCAACTCAAGCAGTTACCACCGGTGCTCACAGAGCGGTTGAATATATCAAAAAGCATATTAAACTTGATGAAAATGCTGATGCGAAAGCCAGTACTGAAACCTCCAAAGAGGTTGTAAGAATTTGTACTCAGTATGCGCAAAATGGAATGTTCAACATTTTTATTGCAATATTTTCGTTTGCATTAGCATTTGCGTTTATGTCTGCTCCTTCGGGGACTGGTGATTTGGCTAAAACTGCTTCAATCTCACTATTTATCAGTTACCTTATTTCGATTGCAGTTTTCGGCCTTTTTCAAGCCATTTTTATGGCTAACGCCGGAGGTGCATGGGATAATGCCAAGAAAGTTGTTGAGGTTGATATGAAGCAGAAAGGAACACCAATGCACGCTGCTACAATTATTGGTGATACAGTGGGTGATCCGTTTAAGGATACAGCATCTGTTACTTTAAATCCAATTATTAAGTTTACTACCCTTTTCGGGTTGCTCGCAATGGAGATTGCTATTTCCGAATCGTTTAGGAATATAGCACCCTATGTTGGCGTGGTCTTCTTTATGATTGCGTTAGTATTTGTATGGAGATCATTCTATGAAATGCGTATTCCGCCAATCATTGAATAACCATTTGATCCTGATTTGGTTTAGGCTGAATGCATAACCCGAATTTATTTAGACTGAGACTGTAATAATAGAAAGGCGGAGGCACTTACCTCCGCCTTTCTAATTTTTATCTTGTTCTCGGGATAATCAATCCCTGAAAAATCTTACGCTAAGTCCTAAGTGGCGATCACCTTTCTCCATCTCTGCTTGTCCGCTGTAGGCACTTACCTTGAAATGCCAGGCCTCTTTGTCATCCTCTTCGGTACTGCTCCAGTAGTGTGCGCTTGCCCCAAGACTATTGAATGTTCCACGGGCAAAACGCCATCCTCCGAATACGTTCTCGAAGCCGCTGCTCCCACCGGCTTTAATATGCTCATAAACTTCCTTGCTATTATCGCCTAACGATTTTTGTAGCGATTCCCACTCTTCCTTTGAGGGTAGGTGCCATCCACTGGGTGCTATCGATTTTGCAGTTTGCCAATCGTAGAGGTATCCATTTTTAACAGCATTCTTATCATCATTATCATACGACCAATGTTTACCACTACTTTGTAATCTATTTAGGTTTTCTGCCATTACTACATGGTTGCCTATCTTAATAACTTTATAGGTTGTCCCGTCAATGGGATCTGTAAAAGTACCGTGTCCGCAAATTTGGCATATATCATTAACCAACTGGTGCTGATTGCTGCGCGTTTTGCTACACTTAGAGCATTTCTCGCAATTCCCAGCCCATGAATGCTCCGCTTCTCGTTTTTTGCCACACTTAGAGCAATGCTTGCAATCCTTTGACCAGTCGTGCTGATTTTCGAATGTTGCTCCACATTTTGAACATCTTTCGCAATCGCTTGTCAGGATGTGCTGTTCATCTCTATTCTTACCGCATTTGGAGCAACCACAATGCTCCCAGGTATGTAAACCAATTATACATTTGAATGACATATCTTACCTCCTTAAATGGTTGTTGCTACTTTATTATTGAATAAAATTCTCCTTATAAATATATAAACACTATTCGTTTTAACAATGCTAAATATGATTTTTCATGTAAAAGTTTGGTAGTCCTGATTTTTAAAATCATAAAAGGGCATCTCTGAATACCAGTTCGTCATTGCGAGGAGCGTCTTTTGCTCCGAATTAATCTGTAGAATAATAGAGGATTGCATCGCCACAAAGAACAAGGCTCGAAATGACGGTGTTCATAATTGAAGGTTTTCAGTGATGCCCATAATATAAATATGCATTAAAGTTTAATGATAATTTTAGGGTCTCTAATCAATTGAAGATGTCTACTTATTCTAACGATTTGTCAATGGTTTATTCAAATAGCGATTAGCCTTATGGTATAGATAATTCTTAATCGTTTCAATAATAGTGATTGAATCTATATATGAGAAAAAGGTTTATTGTATATATTTGATTTTATGATTGTAGCTATAGTATATGTTTTACATCATATGATCGAATGAAAATTAGATTTATTTGCAAAAAAAAATATTTATATTTAAAACGTGGGAAGAGTTGTCTTTTTGAAATATAGTTCACTAAATATTAAGCAATAATAAATAAAACAAAATTTAACTAAATTTAAGAAAGGGAGAAAACATGATTCCATCAGTATTTTGGTTAGTTCCTGCAGGCTCAGCTTTAGCGCTATTATTTGCCTGGTACTTCTTTAAGGAGATGATGAAGGCCGATGAAGGAACAGATACCATGAAGAGAATTGCTTTACATGTAAGAACGGGAGCAATGGCTTACCTTAGGCAGCAGTACAAGGTTGTGGGTATCGTTTTTGCTATTTTAACCTTAATCTTCGTTTTACTTGCATACGGTTTGAAGATTCAAAACCCATGGGTTCCTTTCGCTTTTATAACGGGCGGGTTTTTTAGTGGTCTATCGGGTTATTTTGGAATGAAGACTGCTACCTATGCTTCAGCACGCGCAGCAAATGCTGCACAAAAATCGCTGAATGAGGGTCTGAAGATAGCATTCCGTTCGGGTGCCGTTATGGGTTTAGTCGTTGTTGGTTTGGGTTTGCTCGATATATCGATTTGGTTCTATGCGCTAAATCATTTTATTGGTGCTTTGGATAATACAACCAATGCAACCATTCTCAACGATCCGTCGATGAAGCTGATAATCATCACAACAACAACTCTTACTTTTGGAATGGGTGCATCAACCCAAGCCTTATTTGCTCGTGTTGGTGGTGGTATCTTTACAAAAGCGGCTGACGTGGGTGCAGACCTTGTAGGTAAGGTTGAGGCGGGTATTCCTGAGGACGATCCTCGTAACCCTGCTACCATTGCCGATAACGTTGGTGATAACGTTGGTGACGTTGCTGGAATGGGTGCTGATCTATATGAATCTTACTGCGGTGCAATTCTTTCAACTGCTGCATTAGGTGCTTCAGGTTTTACTTTAGCTGGTCTTACAGCCGCTGGCTTTATTTACTCTAAGGAGCAAGCATCAATTATTCAATTCAATGCAGTTATAGCACCGATGTTAATCGCCGCAGTGGGTATTGTCCTTTCAATACTTGGTATTTTCTTGGTAAGAACCAAAGAGGGAGCGACTCAAAAACAGCTTCTTGCTGCTCTTGCGCGTGGTGTTAATGTTAGTTCTTTTCTAATTGCAATATTTTCATATTTGATTTTATGGTATCTCGATTTGCCAAACTATCTTGGTATATGGGGTTCAATGGTTATCGGGTTAGTTGCAGGTATTGGTATTGGTAAATCAACCGAATATTATACCTCTGCGGCATACGGCCCTACAAAATCTGTCGCCTCAGCTTCTCAAACTGGTCCAGCAACTGTAATCATTAATGGTATAGGCATAGGTATGATTTCAACAGCTATCCCTGTGTTAATTGTATCAACAGCAGTTATTCTTGCCTTCCTTTTTGCCGCTGGCTTTAACTTTGATAGCATAAGTATGGGTCTTTACGGTATTGCAATTGCTGCAGTAGGCATGCTTTCAACACTTGGTATTACCCTTGCAACGGATGCTTATGGACCTATTGCCGATAACGCGGGAGGAAACGCTGAGATGAGCCACCTTGGACCTGAAGTTCGTAAACGTACTGATGCTCTTGATTCACTTGGAAATACTACTGCCGCTACAGGTAAAGGTTTTGCCATCGGTTCTGCTGCTTTAACAGCATTAGCTCTATTGGCTGCCTATATCGAAGAAATAAAGGTTGGTCTTGCTCGTATTCCAGAAAAAGCAGATCTGTTTTTTCATACTGTAGGTAAGGAGATCCAAAATGCTTCGATTATCGATATCATGCATTACTACCATGTTGACCTTATGAACCCTCGTGTTCTTGTTGGTGCATTCCTTGGTTCTATGGCTGCATTTCTTTTCTGTGGTTTAACAATGACTGCTGTAGGACGTGCTGCTCAAAAGATGGTTGAAGAGGTTCGCCGTCAATTTAGAGAGATTGCGGGTATTCTTGAAGGAACTGCAGAACCTGATTATGCTCGATGTGTTGAAATATCTACGAAAGGGGCACAGAAAGAGATGCTTTTTCCATCACTATTAGCGATTATCATTCCTGTTGCTACTGGTGTTATTTTTGGTGTAGCAGGTGTTATGGGATTGCTTTTAGGTAGTACTGCTACTGGTTTTATTCTTGCAATATTTATGGCGAATGCCGGAGGTTCATGGGATAATGCGAAGAAGTATATCGAAGAAGGTAACTATGGTGGAAAGAATTCCGAAGCTCATAAAGCTGCGGTTACTGGCGATACTGTAGGTGATCCATTCAAAGATACATCTGGACCAAGTCTTAATATTCTTATTAAACTTATGAGCATGGTATCAATCGTTGTGGTTGGTGTTACGCTAGCATATGCGTTGATGTAGAAAGTAAAGTTATAATATGGAAAAAGCCGAAGAATTCTCTTCGGCTTTTTTGTGTTTACATCAATTTTCTTTCACTCTTCCATTATTGACCTCGTCGAGTTTCGCTAAGCTCAAGTTCCATCATTCCATCAGTTTCTTTCTTTGATGCCTATTTCTTATTGTTGTTTTTGGTTTTTATATCGGAACAACGTTCCCTTGTATAACTTTAAAAACTTGCCAAGTGTCACCATTAATGATGGTTGGGATATAAAATACATTTAAAAGTTTATTATTTCCATATACCCATACGGTTGCTTTTGAAGTTGAAAGTGCGGGAGCCGATCGATCCACTTTGGTCGAATAGTTGTAAACAAAAAATGTATACTCACTATCAGCGTTTATCTGGGAAACGGTTATTGTTTCAGGGCCAAAGCCATCCATGTCATCCCTGTCGAGTTGTCCTGTGCCGTCATTAAGAACCCTTGAGTTCCTGTAGCTGATGTGATAAGAGTTTGTCTTTACAAAATGTGCATCTAGGTCTTCGGGTTTTTGGTCCCATGCAAGAACTACACGGAATTGGTCGATATTCATAACCGGAGACACGAAATATCTGTTTCGAAGAATTGTTTCAGCGGCAACATCGATGTTCACCAAAGCGCTGATATAACCACGTTTCTTGAAGATGGCCTTTAGCATTCCATCGGGTTGACGGGGAAATATTACCCTTCCTGCTGAGTCTGAATGGTAAGTGCCAATATTTTCAATCATCACCTCTGCATATTCGATGGGATCGCCGGAAAGCGCATCGAAGAAACGGATTGTAAAAAGATTGTTATCCCTTTCTTGGAAAACATCTTCCATTATCTGATCCATTTTTTGTTGCTGTGCGCTTAACGGGAATAATCCTGAAATAAGAGAAAGCGCTAAGATTAACATCAAAGTTCTCATAAGGTAAATATTAATAATAGGAGGGTTCAGGAGTGATTATTTTCTTAACCTATAGCCAGTAATTTTATCCTATAAAATCTAGCAAATAGATAAAAATGCATTTCGTTATGAACGTTTCTTGATCTCATCCCGAATTTTTGAGGCTTTCTCATAATCTTCGTTAAGAACAGCTTCTTCGAGAATGGTTTTAAGCTCCGATAATGACATCTTGTTAAAGATCGTGGTGTCATAACTCTCCTTCTTTTCAGAAGAAGCAATTTTTTCAACCTCTTCCTCTGTTCCGTCAAATTCAAGAATGATGCCAGCTTTTTCGATAATCTCTTCAGTAGTGTATATAGGACATTTGAAGCGAAGGGCGAGTGCAATAGCATCAGATGTGCGAGCATCTATATAAACCTCTTTTTTACCATTGTCGCAATGTAGCTTAGAAAAAAACACACCCTCTTCGAGTTTGTAGATCTGAACATCAATGACTTCAATGCTGTACGATTTCGCGAAATTCAGGAAGAGATCATGTGTGAGCGGACGAGGTGGGGTAAGTCCTTCAATTTGAATAGCGATAGATTGGGCCTCAAAGCCACCAATGATAATTGGGATTCGTCGTTTCCCCTCCTCTTCGCTGAGAACCAGTGCGTATGCACCCGATTGTGTTTGGCTGTAAGAGATACCCAGAACGTTCAGCTTCACTTTGCCCATACCTGAAAAACTTTTTCGATGTTTCTAATAATACAAACCTAATCGAATTTAGTTTAAAATACAAGGGAATTAATCGAAAATGGGTTTTCAGTCAGTGAGACTATAATTTTGTAAAACAAAATTATTTAGTCGAACTCCAGCCTATCTGGAGGCATTGATCCTTATGCTTTGGAGTGAGTTCGGTCGAACGCTAGCAAAGGAATCTCTGGGGTGAAATTGGCATTGCCGAGCTTGTAAACTCGGTTCCCCGAAGTTTTCCTTCGATTTATAAATGTTTTCAGGCAATAGTTCGACAACTCTGCTGTGAAGTAGTTTCTTTACCTTAGAATGAAAATGAGATCGATAAGTAATTTGTAGTTTCATAAATTTTACTACTTTTGTGCCCCTGAATACGGGGAACTTGGTAAAAAAGAAAAAAATGCTTGATAATTCTTTGCGAATTATTATAACTTTTATACTTTTGCAAGCCCAAAAGTGTTGAACAAACATAAAGAAATAAGATGTACGCAAT
>JAYTVX010000411.1:0-3391 GCA_043743775.1 Bacteroidales bacterium
CTAAGAAGTTTGCTATTGATATTATCAGATTATCCACTTCCTTACCTAATACTCCTGAGGGCAAAGTTATCAGAAATCAAATTACAAAATCGGGAACAAGTATTGGTGCAAACTATAGGGAAGCAAATCGTTCAAGGAGTAAAGCAGATTTTTATAATAAAATTAAGATTTGCGAAAGTGAAGCAAGTGAAACATCTTATTGGTTAGAAATAATAAAAGACTTGAACTGGATTGATGCTAAATCAATCCTATTGACATTAACCGAATCAAATGAAATACTTGCCATTTTCTCTTCAATTGGCAAAAAATTAAAACTCTAGACGCTTTTAATTCTAAATACTCTAGGCACTTTAAGTACTTTAAACTTTAGGCACTTTATGAACTCTAGGCACTAATAAACTGACAATTAACCATCAACCAACCATGCCTCTTATCTTCTCCAAATACCACGGTACAGGCAATGACTTCATCATCATTGATAATAGAGCAAACACATTCTCAAAGAAAACAATCCTGATCAAGCACCTGTGCGATAGACGTTTTGGTATCGGAGCGGATGGATTAATGCTACTCGAAAACTCCGCAGAATCTGATTTTTACATGCGCTACTTCAATTCCGATGGTAACGAATCCACCATGTGCGGGAATGGAGGTAGGTGCATTACCCTTTTTGCTAAAACACTAGGATTAATCGAATCGGCTGCTCATTTTATGGGCATAGATGGAGTACACAAAGCAAATATTGAAGCGGGGAATATTATCAACCTGAAAATGCAAGATGTTACGGGCGTTGATGTTGGAGAAAACCATTACTTCCTTAATACTGGGTCACCACATTATGTTTGCTTTGTGGATGATGTTCAGAAAATTGATGTGAACTCAAAAGGGAGATCAATCCGGAATAGTTTCAATCTTGATAATGGTGGTACAAACGTTAATTTTGTTGATTTTTCAAACGAGAAAATTAATATTCGCACCTATGAACGGGGTGTAGAATCAGAGACATTAGCATGTGGAACAGGTTCAGTTGCTTCTGCAATTGCATACTGCTATCATACAAAAACATACAAACCCGAATACAAAATACAAACACAGGGCGGTGAACTTCTCGTAAAGTTTAAAAGGTTAAACGATTCTGAATACACTGATGTATGGCTAAAAGGACCAGCTGTTCATGTTTTTGATGGACAAATAATCATTTAGTAAAGGGAATATTTTTACCTAATCCGTTTATTCTTATCTTTGCCCACTATCTGATAGTATTCTTTCTAATAATATCTTTACATATAACAATTACAGGTATGATTAAACCGTTAAGAATTCAATCCACCAATGAGAGTCTTGAGATTAATCTTGATAAGGAGATGGGACGTTTTGAATTTTACGGAAAATCACTACCCGAGAATCCAAATGAATTCTTCGAACCGGTTCTTAACTGGTTTAAGGAATATGTAAAAGAACCAAACAAAGAGACTATACTTATCTTCAAAATGGAGTATTTCAATACGGCTTCGTCTAAAAGGATACTCGATATACTTTCTATCTGTTACGAAATTCACCAGAAAAAACTTTCGATAATTGCGAACTGGTACTATCGTTACAACGACGATGACATGAAAGAAACAGGGGAATCATTCTCAGAAATAGTCCACATACCATTTAAGTTTCTGACATACTAATCAACCTCTTCATACAATTACCTGTAAAACTGCAAAGTTGTCAGTTTGAGTTAATCTTTGTTAAGAATTTATTGTCTAACAGCACAAGGCATAGGGTTTGAACGTTATAGAATCATGTTTAACCTTAAATGTATTTATAATATGAGAGCACAGAAAATAATTATTCCATTAGTGTCTGCTTTAATTGGTGGTTTAATTACGGTTGCCTTAAATAATTACGCATTTAAAGTACGATCTGAAACAATTCAACCCCAAAAAGTGGAGAACGCAATCTATACCCACGAAACCCCAAGCGATTCGAACGCAACCGATTTTACCGTTGCTGCTGAAAGGAGTGTTGATGCTGTTGTTCACGTAATGATAGCATACTCAAGTTACGATTCATATTCGTCGGGGAATCCTCTATTCGATTACTTTTTCGGGAGAGGAAATCCAAATCCAGAACCCATTATAGGATCAGGATCAGGTGTCATTTTAACACGCGATGGTTTTATAGTTACAAATAACCATGTGATCGACAATGCTCAAGAGATTAAAGTTATCCTTAATGATAAGCGGACGTTTATAGCCAAATTGGTGGGGCGTGATCCTAAAACAGATATTGCATTACTAAAAATAAACGCTAATGATCTACCCTTTATACCCTTTGGTAATTCCGACGAGCTAAAGGTGGGTCAATGGGTGCTTGCTATAGGGAATCCCTTTAACTTAAACTCAACAGTTACTGCAGGTATTGTGAGCGCAAAAGCACGAAATATTCAGATTATCCAAGATGAATTCGCCATTGAATCGTTTATACAAACCGATGCAGCAGTTAATCCCGGAAATAGCGGAGGTGCTTTAGTGAATCTAAAAGGAGAATTGATTGGGATCAACACTGCTATTGCCTCTAGAACGGGTTCCTATTCAGGGTATTCATTCGCAATACCATCATCAATTGCAAAAAAAATTGTAACCGATATTATTGAATTCGGTGAAGTACAAAGAGCAATACTTGGAGTTCAAACTAAAGATTTAGATTCTGAAACAGCAGAAAGAAGTGGCGTTAAAGATATTAAGGGTGTTCTAGTTGACAAAGTAATTGAAGGTAGTGCTGCAGAACAAGCAGGTGTGAAAAATGGAGATATCATTCTAGAAATAAACGGAATTCAGGTGAATAGCCCTTCCCTTCTTCAAGAGCAGATAAGTAAGTATAGACCAAACCAACAAATTGATATAATAATTATTCGTAACAGTAATAAGAAACATTTTACGGCAATCTTACGTAACATGAAAGGCGGTTTGGAAACAGTTAAAACCGATGAGACCCTTTCTGCCTTAGGAGCAGAATTTAAGGAAATATCTGACAAACAGAAAAAAGAGTTAGGAATTAGCACTGGTGTTCAGATTACAAATCTCAGCGATGGGAAGCTACAACAAGGAGGAATCAAGGAAGGATATATAATCACAAAAATTAATCGCACCCCTATCAAAACAATTGAAGATATCAAGCGTATTATAGGTATATCTTCAGGAGGTGTTCTAATCGAAGGTGTTTATCCTAATGGTTTGATTGCCTACTATGCAATTGGAATTAACTAGAATAATTTAAATACGCGCTTTTTAGGTTAGTGTTGACTTGAATTTAATGATAAATTGGCATAACTTCGCGAAAATTTTATAAAGCTGAAATGAGACAGTTAAAAATAACGAAATCAATTACTAACAGAGAG
>JAYTVX010000412.1:0-2338 GCA_043743775.1 Bacteroidales bacterium
TTATGGTACTCTGAGTTCGATAGTGTTTGCGATGGTGCAACCACAATGCTTTCACCGGTATGAATTCCCAGCGGGTCGAAGTTCTCCATATTACAAACCGTAATACAGTTATCGAATCGATCACGGACAACCTCGTACTCAACCTCTTTCCAACCTTTTAGTGATTCTTCAACAAGTATTTGTGATGAGTAAGAGAATGCATTGGTTGCGAGAGCCTTTAGTTCCTCATCGTTGGAGCAGAATCCGCTACCCTGACCCCCAAGGGTGAAAGCTGCTCTAATTATTAAAGGAAAACCAATAGTTCGAGCTGCTTCAATAGCTTTATCAACGCTATCAACAGCTATGCTCTTGGGCGTTTTTACATCAATCTCTCGAAGTTTACCAGCAAAGAGTTCACGATCCTCGGTATTGATAATCGTTTCAACCGGTGTGCCAAGTACTTCGATGTTATGCTTTGAAAGAATACCAGAGTTGTAAAGGGTTGTACCGCAATTCAGTGCTGTTTGCCCACCAAATGATAGGAATATTCCATCGGGCTTTTCAATTTCAATTACCCTTTCAACGAAGTATGGTGTAACGGGTAAAAAATATACTTTATCGGCAATGCCCTTACTCGTTTGCACTGTAGCGATATTTGGATTTATGAGAATCGTCTTTATCCCCTCTTCCTTCAGGGCTTTTAATGCCTGCGATCCACTATAATCAAATTCTCCAGCTTCGCCGATTTTAAGTGCTCCTGAACCGAGTACAAGTATCTTCTTATATTGTTTTTTCATTTTAAAGAGATTATTTCACAGAGAATCACAGAGAATCACAGAGAAATCCCAGAGTGCCACAGAGTATTTCTCTGTGTGACTCTGTGTGACCTCAGTGTAACTCTGTGTAAAAAACATATTAATTATTACAAATTATTTTTCTCAATTAAATCCAAGAACTCATCGAATAGAAATTCAGTATCCGTTGGTCCGCCCGATGCCTCAGGGTGAAACTGTGCTGCAAAGAATGGTTTTGTTTTATGCTTGATTCCCTCGCAGGTTCCATCGTTTGCATTCTCGAACAGAATCTCCCAATCGTTAGGCAATGTTGATGTATCGATGGCAAAGCCATGATTCTGGGATGTGATAAAGCACCTATCGGCACCCTTCATTATCACAGGCTGGTTATGGCTTCGATGACCGTAGGGGAGCTTATAGGTATCGGCTCCAATAGCAAGCGCCATCAGCTGATTCCCAAGGCATATTCCCATAATTGGCTTATTTCCCTCCAATGCCTTTCTAAGATTTTTAATTGTTGTTTCATTCATCTTAGGATTACCGGGTCCATTCGAAAGGAATAGCCCATCCCAATCGTCGTTATTGAAATTATAATCGTAGGGAACTCTAGTTACAATGGTATCTCTGCTAATCAAGCATCGAATAATATTATTCTTAATACCACAGTCTACTAGGGTTATTTTATATTTTCCATTTCCATAAATCACTTTCTCCTTTACCGATACTTGCCCTACTAGGTCCTCCTGATTTGGGTCTATGAATGGAATCTCTTTATCAAATTCAATTTTGGCAAGAGTAGTTCCTTTTTCTCTTAACTTCTTAGTTAATGCCCTAGTATCAATTCCTGATATCGCTGGAATTTTATGCTCGATAAGCCATTGTGAAAGGCTCATTTGGGCGTTCCAATGGCTATAGCATTCGCTATATTCAGCTACTACCAAACCGGATACTTGAATCCTATCCGACTCCCAGAACTGAAAGATATCATTCTCGGTTGCTTTTCCAGGAACACCATAATTACCAATAAGGGGATAGGTCGCAACCAATATTTGCCCACGATACGAGGCATCTGTAAGACTTTCGGGATAACCAGTCATCGCTGTATTGAAGACCAACTCACCTGCTGAACCACCTTGGTAACCAAAGGAGGTTCCAATTAGCTCAGAGCCATCTTCTAAAATCAGTTTTGCTTTTGTATTAATCATTTTTGCTGGGATTATTGCATAAAAAAGGCCGGTGATTAGCCGACCTTGAATTGGAAAATATTTTTATTAAAGAAAGTTCATTGGTTTCAGAAACGGGAGTTAGAAAGGTCTTGACAAAAAAAAAGCCTGCCGATAATGGCAGACTGTCTATATTAGATTGAAATGTGATAAGTTCGAAACCAGTATGTTTTTGGGAAAGCAACTTCTTTTTACTTTGAACCATGGTGTAATTTTGAATCAGACAAATGTAGAACGAAAAGTAGATATAAACCAAAACAATAATCAAAAAGATATAAACAAGGATGTAATTTCACCTACAAAGGTTAATCGTATTTGGTAAAAAAGCAGAGGCACGAAATC
>JAYTVX010000413.1:0-1510 GCA_043743775.1 Bacteroidales bacterium
TCCTAGGCGGGTTTCGCCGTAGCTGAACCATGAACCGCTCTTCTTGATGATGTTCAATTCAACACCCAGATCGATAATCTCACCTGTTTTAGAGATACCCTCGCCGAATATGATATCGAACTCGGCTTTCTTGAACGGTGGAGCGAGTTTGTTCTTCACGATTTTAACGCGAACACGGTTTCCCGTCGATTCATCGCCATCCTTAATCTGATTCATTTTACGAATATCAACACGAACAGTAGCGTAGAATTTTAGGGCATTACCACCAGTTGTTGTTTCGGGGTTGCCGAACATTACGCCAATCTTATCGCGCAGCTGATTAATGAACACGCAGCAGGTATTGGTTTTGCTGATAGTGCCAGTAAGTTTTCTGAGGGCTTGTGACATCAAACGAGCTTGGAGTCCCATCTTGCTATCGCCCATCTCACCCTCAATCTCAGCCTTAGGAGTTAAAGCGGCAACAGAGTCGATGACAATAATGTCAATGGCTCCAGAGCGAATAAGATTCTCAGTTATTTCAAGTGCTTGCTCACCGTTATCGGGTTGTGAGATAAGTAATGTCTCAACATCTACACCAAGCTTCTCTGCGTATGTGCGGTCGAAGGCGTGTTCTGCATCGATGATGGCTGCAATACCCCCAGCCTTTTGAGCTTCAGCAATGGCATGGATTGCTAGGGTGGTTTTTCCCGATGATTCAGGACCGTAAATTTCAACAACACGTCCTCTTGGGTATCCACCAATTCCAAGTGCTGCATCAAGGGCAATAGAACCTGACGAGATGGTTGGTACATCGGAAATGGCTTTATCACCCATCTTCATGATGGATCCTTTGCCAAAATCCTTCTCTATCTTATCGAGGGTTACCTGAAGGGCTTTTAGCTTTTCCTTGCTGATTTCCTTCCTTTCAGCTTTCACTTTGTTTTCAACTTTTTCTTTGCTTTCTACTTTTTCTTTGCTTTCTGCTTTTTCCATTTATGATTATTTTTTTAAGGTTTTTCAACTATTTCAAGAATCTGATTAAAGTGATCACCTGTATTTACCTTTGAAATAACATGGGTAATAATCCCTTTTTCATCAATAAGAAAAGTTGTTCGGAGAATTCCCATATAACTCCTTCCGTACATCTTCTTCTCGCCCCAAGTGCCATAAAGTGTTGCTACTTCCTGATTCTTGTCAGCGATTAGACTGAAAGGCAAATCAAACTTCTTGATAAAACTTTGATGCGATTTTTCGCTATCGGGGCTAACGCCAATAACAGCATATCCAAGATTTACTAACTTTTCATAGCCATCGCGTAAACTACATGCCTCGTCAGTACATCCAGATGTATTATCCTTTGGATAGAAGTAGAGGATTAACCGTTTCCCTTTGAAATCTGAAAGTTTTATCTGTGCCCCATTATGATCAATGGAATTGAACTCTGGAGCCTTATCGCCTGATTTTAAGATTATTGTCATCATAGTTAATTATTTGTAAAGTTAAAAAGTTTGATTGATAAATCTTTAACTAA
>JAYTVX010000414.1:0-2535 GCA_043743775.1 Bacteroidales bacterium
CGCAATACAAAATCTGCAACCAATACAACGCTCATTATCGATAAGTACAATACCATCACTCCGCTTATAGGTGGCATCAACCGGACAAACTGAAACGCAAGGTGGGTTATCGCAGTGCTGACAGGGTTTAGGCATATGATATGAGGGAGTTCTATCGGTATCCTTCATCTGAAGGGTATTGATATGATACTGCTCAGGCCTCAAATGGTGGGCTGATTGGCATGCATCGATGCACTTACGGGCATTTCGGCATTTTGAAAGGTCTAATACCATCACCCAACTTTTTCCAGGGATCCCTTTTCGTCCTCGCTCCTGAAATTCGGTTAAGCGGTCAGTATCTATTGATTTAATATCCAAAGAATCTACCTCTACTAGTTTGCCATCAGCGGTAAGCAACTTTACATTCTGCCCTTTCTTTTTTGATTCAAAATTTTTAGCTGCATAGAGTGATGCGCCAACAGCAATGCCTCCTAACCCGATTAGACCAATATTTTTAACAAACTCTCTTCTTGATTTCGGTTTTGAACTCTTGGATTCCTCTTCCATCGGTGAAAATAAATTATATTATGAGAAAAAAACTGTTTTTTCAAATGTATCGAAAAATGGAACATTAATCAATAACTTCAAAAAAAAACCGCAAAGAATGATATCAATCACTTTGCGGTTTTTTTAACAAATTTTTTTGAGAGATGTTTAACTTTCTAGAAATTTATTTAATGAATTCAATGGTTAAAGGATATTTGAATCGTTCCCCGTTGTTAGATTTTACTGCAGCAACAATAATCATGATTAGGGTTAGGATACCTAAGACTATTAATGCGAAGAAACCAATAACCAAAAGGACCATTATTCCTGAAGCAATCATCCAAAGTGTCATAGAGATCTGGAAATTTAGCGCATCCTTCCCCTGACGATTGACCTCTGGGTAAATATCTTTTTTCATTTGCCAGAAAATTAATGGTCCGATTATATGACCAAAAGGAACAATAATTCCTGATAAAGCGCTTAGGTGGCAAAGCATCGAGAATGTTTGCTCTTCGGAGTTGATGTAGTTTATGTCTTGCATAAGAATTTTTATTTTATGAGTTAAATCTTAGGTGTAAATATTGCTAATTGTAAGACTTAATTAACAAAATCTGTGTCTTGCAATTTAGAATACTATTCAATCAACGATCAACTAACAACTGTCAACTCTAATTTAAAATTACTCCATCAATTTCCTATACTTAATCCTATGCGGCCCTTCATCGCCCATTCGTTTACGGCGATTTTCAACGTAATCGGAGTACGAACCTTCGAAGAAGAAAACCTGAGAGTTTCCCTCGAATGCTAGAATATGTGTTGCAACGCGGTCGAGGAACCAGCGATCGTGCGAGATGATTACGGCACAACCAGCAAAGTTTTCGATACCCTCTTCAAGCGCCCTTAAAGTATTGACGTCAATATCGTTTGTCGGCTCATCGAGAAGAATCACATTGCCCTCTGCTTTTAATGCCAAAGCCAAGTGCAATCTATTGCGTTCTCCGCCAGAAAGCATGCTACATTTCTTCTCCTGGTCAGCACCCGAGAAGTTGAACTTAGCTACGTAAGCTCTGGCATTTATTAATTTCCCCCCGAGGGTAATACTATCGGCACCTCCACCGATCACCTCAAACACAGTCTTTTCGGGTTCTATCGAGCTGTGTTGTTGATCAACGTAAGAAATTTTAACGGTCTCGCCAATATTGAATTCCCCTTTATCAGCCTTGTCGAGACCCATAATCAACCTGAAAAGTGTTGTTTTACCAGCACCATTGGGGCCAATTATACCCACAATTCCGTTTGGAGGAAGGCTGAAGTCAAGGTTTTCGAATAGAAGTTTGTCGCCATAAGCCTTTGTAACCTGCTTCGACTCAATGACCAGATTGCCAAGTCGGGGTCCGTTGGGGATGAATAGCTCCAACTTTTCCTCTTTCTGTTTAACATCCTCATTTAATAGTCTATCGTAAGCACCAAGCCTTGCCTTTGATTTAGCCTGACGGGCTTTGGGTGACATCCTTACCCAGTCAAGTTCGCGCTCAAGAGTTTTCCTACGTTTACTCTCGGTTTTCTCCTCTTGTGCCATGCGTTTGGTCTTCTGGTCGAGCCATGATGAGTAGTTGCCTTTCCAAGGAATTCCTTCACCACGATCAAGTTCAAGAATCCAACCTGCAACATTATCAAGGAAATATCTATCGTGGGTAATTGCTATTACTGTTCCTTTGTACTGTTGTAGGTGCATTTCGAGCCACTGAACCGATTCCGCATCGAGGTGGTTGGTGGGCTCATCGAGTAAGAGAATCTCGGGTTCACGAAGAAGTAAACGGCAAAGAGCAACACGTCGACGTTCTCCTCCTGAAAGTACTTTAATCGATGCATCTGGTTCAGGACAGCGAAGAGCATCCATTGCACGCTCAAGCTTAGAATCAAGATTCCAGCCATCAGCATGGTCAATCATTTCGGTAAGTACACCCTGACGTTCAATCAACTTATTCATCTGATCGTCGTCCATGGGTT
>JAYTVX010000415.1:0-10329 GCA_043743775.1 Bacteroidales bacterium
GGTGCAGGACCAAGTGGACTCCCCTATCGCTGGCGTCCATTAACTTGGGAGTACCAAGGAAAAACCTATTGCAACGAACGAGCAACAGGAACACAGCAAACAGGTTTCACGTTTGTGGCTCAAGCCCGTAACTGGTTACCTAATCCAATTGGAGGAATTTTCTGGTTCGGAGTTGATGATGCTGCAACAACCGTTTACACTCCGATGTATTGCGGAATGACATCTGTTCCTGAATCCTTTGCTGAAGGTAACGGTGATATGCTGACCTATAGCTCTACTTGTGCATTCTGGACATTTAACAAGGTTGCCAACTTTGCATACCTACGTTACGACCTAATGAGCAAGGATATCAAAACAGTTCAACTGGAACTTGAGAATAGATTTGTTGCCAATACACCTATTGTTGACAATACCGCTAAAGAGCTATATCTAAGAGATCCGAAACTAGCACTTCAATTCCTAACCGACTATTCGGTGAATACAGGTAATTACGTTGTTGCCCGCTGGGAAAAACTTTTCGAATATCTTTTGGTTAAGTTTATGGACGGAAATGTTAAGCAGGAAGAGAATGGTAAGTTTAAATGGAACAAGTATCACGGTGCTCCAGTTAAAGTACTAAACCCTGAATACCCCGATTGGTGGAAAAAACAGGTAATTGATGCAACAGGTGATAAGCTTCTAGAACCTAAAGTAGAAAAGAAATAATCATACTAAATATGTTGATAAAAGGCTGTAATCACTACAGCCTTTTACTTTTTGAATATTTTTCTTTTAAAAAGTATAGTTAGATTTCTTTTTTTTTATACTTTTGCGAACTGATTTCATGCGCATTCACTAACATGGACGTAGGAGCCTGTAATATTGCGTATTAGTGGAACAAACCATAAAATTAAACAAGATGGATTTAATTAAAGTAGCCGAGAATTCTTTTGCAATAGAAGCAAAAGAACATCCAAAATTTAGAAGTGGTGATACTATTACCGTTCACTATAAAATTATTGAGGGAAACAAGGAAAGAATCCAGAACTACCGCGGTGTAGTTATACAACGTAAGGGTAGCGCTGCAACCGAAACATTTACCGTTCGCAAAGTTTCTGGTGGAATTGGTGTTGAAAGAATATTCCCAATCAATTCACCTTTTATCGATCAAATTGAAGTTAATAAAAGAGGTAAAGTTCGTCGTGCAAGAATTTTCTACTTACGCGATCTAACTGGTAAAAAGGCTCGTATTAAAGAGAAAAAGAGAAAAGCTGTCGTATTATAGATCCTTTAAATAATCCTCCGAAAAAATCGGGGGATTTTTTCTTTAAACCTTTGTCAAATCCAAAAAGAAATTTATCTTTGCACCCGCATTAAGGCTCCGTAGCATAACTGAATAGTGCATCTGACTACGGATCAGAAGGTTGTAGGTTTGAATCCTACCGGAGTCACAACGAAAGATCATCCTAAACGGGTGATCTTTCTTGCTTTTTATGCCTAATCTTAAATTTAAATCATAAGATGGATTTGCGCGGGTAAACATGGAGAGAACGAACCTAATGACTTAACTATCGATCAGGTAAGAGTCAGAAAAATAAGACTATCCCTAGCTATTTTTCAAATTACAAAATCAAACAAAGAACCATTTACCCAATTCTATGTTTCTGGCAAGCAATTTGTAATATTAAATCAGGGACGCATTGCTTTGATTAAAGGGTAGCTTATATTCCTAAAAGTTTACATTAAGGCTTTATGATAAATCATTAACTATGCAACATTGATTAACAATTACCCAATATGAACCTAACTTGAGAATACTTGTTTAAACTAAAGCCTTGTCAATTAAACTTAAGTGAATATTGAATTTATAAATGAATAGTTCTATTTTACCATCAAACATAAATAGTAAATTATTTCCAACCGAATAATTCTAACTAAAATCAAAAAAATGAAAACAAAAAACCTATTAATGTTACTTGCTGTTGCAGGAATTATGACTTTTGCTTCTTGTAAAAAGGATAATCCTAGTCCTCTCACAAAGGAAGAGGCCGTAATTGCTCTTACGACTACTGATACTGAATATGCCACTTTTTCCACTGAATTAGAAGGATCTACTGAAACAGCCGTTCAGAATGCTGTTAGCGAATTAAGTCTTCCATCCGGTACACCTACAAAAGCGCCTGCAAACGTTGCCTCTTCTCAAGATAAATTAATGAAAACGATTAATTCAACTTCAGCTAAAGGCGGTGGTGGTATTAATCCCCTATATTATTTTGACTTTATGGCAAACGCAGGAACATGGTCTAAAGTAAATGGTATCTGGACTAAAACACTTTCAACTCCAGTTGATAAGGTCGTTTATATATTCTCTTACAATGGAACCAATAATGGAACAGTTACCTTTTCAGACTTTGAAGAAAAAACCTATGTGCAAAGTACTCAAACCATTAAATACATCAGCAAGGTAACATCAACAGTTGCTATTAATGGAGTAAAAGTATACTCTTGGACCTATACATCTTCAATAGGTTTACAAAATTTTAACGTTGAATATGTTTACAACCTTGGTAAGTTTACCAAAATATTATCCGCTTCGTATAAAGCAACTCTTAGTCTAGCAGGAATTAAAGCAACTGCTTCCATGTCTTATGAGATGAAGAAGGATGGAGTAGTATTTTATGCACAATCCGCCAACGTGACAAGCAATAATACTCAAGCTGGTTATAGCTACGTTGCTGACGCTAAGTTTAGGGTTGGTGATATCGTTGTTAAATATCTACTTAATATTGATGGAACAATAAATCTTCAAGGTGACCCCGATAATTATCTAACAATTTCTGTTTGGACAACCGGTGGAGCGAAGATTGCCGATGTCGTATTTGATTTATTAGATGGCTATTATGTTCCATACTTTAAGTTTACCGATGATCCTACTCCAGTTTTAGTTAGCACTTATCCTCACTTTAGTATGTTTAGTGATTTTGCTGATGAGATTCGATATTTAGGTGGCGGCTTAGATAAATAATTAATAATATTCCTGAAAAAGCGTGGTTTTCTCCACGCTTTTTTTTATTAAAAAATCTATGGTCTTAAAATCTATTAGGTTTACTCGATACCTCTCCCATTAAATAAAAAAATACCTTGGAATTGATGCTTTAAGTAATTCAATGTTAACCATTTAACTACTTTAAAAATGATCTATCTACCCAACTTTCAATATAGCATAATTATTAAACTGAGGTAATCCACCCAGACTTATCAAAATCTTGTTTTTGACATTAGCAAAATGTATTGATTTTACTTATAGATACGGCAATAAATTTTTCACTAATGACGCATTTGGATTAAATACTTTAGTTGTAAATCAAGATTCGCCCTAATCTAGTTTGTATTCAAATATTATTTCACCGTTACTTTATAGAACTTCAATGTGTTGTAAGTCAAAAATCTTAGCCTTCCTATTTATTTATTTTGAAAAAGCATTAAATTTACTTACTGAATTCATAAAGCAATGATTATTAACCTTCGAATTTTAAATGACTCTAAAATGAAAACAAAAGACTTTTTAGCGTTACTTGCTATTGCAGGTATAATGATTTTTGCATCGTGCAAAAAGGATGATCCAAGTCCTCTTACAAAAGAGGAAGCAACTGCAACTCTTACAACCATTGATGGCAATTATACTGCTGAGATGGCATCACTAGAAGCATTACCGGGAAAACAATCTATAAATGCCATTAATGATTTAGGTCTTCCTTTTAGCACTCCAATGAAGGCCCCCGCTATGCAGAAATCCTTTCAAAAGGATATGCTGAAAATTTACAAACCCGCATCTTATTTAGCTAGTGATGGCCCTTTCCCCGATTTTGCATTCTACGAGAATGTAGGTACGTGGCATTATGTAAGTGGATATTGGAAAAAAACATCAACGTCTCCTACCGATAAGATCGTTATAGTATTCTCTTTCCATGGTGGATCTGAAAATGCTACCCTAACCTATTACGGTTACGATGACAAAACTATAACCGTTACTGGGAAAACTCTAACATATATGAGCCAACTAAGCGCAAAGGTTGATATCGTTGGAGAAACAAATCCTGTGATGACTTGGAATTACACCGCTTCACTATCGGGTTCATCTTCTTCAGGTTCCGGAAAAATAAAGTTTGAATACAATATTGGAGAATTCTCTCGTACTCAATCATTGTCGATAAGCCAATCTGTAGTAGGCCTAACGTCAATGAAGGCAACCATCACCATGTCAGATGAGGTTAAGAGAAATAGTGCTATTATCTATTCTACCTCATTCACAATGAATGCAACTGGAGGTCAATCAGGAAGTTTTTCGATGACAGTTAATGCTAAGTTCAGGGTGATAGATATTGTCGTTAAGTATGACATTATCATGGACAGCACTACTGATTTTGAAGGAGATCCGAGCCACTTCATGACCGTTTCAGTATGGACTGCTGGTGGAGCAAAGATTGCAGATGTTGTATTTCACAATGAAAGTGGAATATGGGTAGCTTACTTCAAATTTACTGATGATTCTGAGGTAAGAGTTGATAGCTACTTAAATGAAAATCTTTATTCTCAACTAAGTGGTTTTACAGAAGAAATTATGAGTGTTTTTAGTGAGTTTTTTTAGCAAATAATAATGAACTCCATTGCCGCAAGCGGTCGAGGTATATAAATGAAATTTATTTTCTTATCGCTGCTAGCGGCGGGGAATCGAGTTTACGAGCTAGGCGAAGTTAATATAACCTTAGAGATCCTTCGACTAGTTCGGGATCAGTGAGACATTAATTTTGTGTAACAAAATTAATGTCTCACTGATTAAAAACTTCCTTTAAGAAGCGTGGAAAATTCCGCCACGCTTTTTTTATACCCTAAAACCGTGGTATATTTTCATTTGACTTTCATTTGCATATTGCCTAACTTTCATAGTAGAAAAAACTACTACCATGGAAGATAAACTAATAGTAATCGCCACTGAGACCTATGCCAGCGCTCAGATACTGCAGACCTACCTAGAATCGAATGGTATTGAGGCATATCTGCAGCACGAAAATCTTGTACAACCCATGGTTTCGGAGGGCGTTCAGGTTCAAATCAAGGAATCAGATGTTGAAAAAGCGGTAAAACTTCTAACTGAAAAGCACCCAAAAGAGCACCCCGCAAAGCTGCATATCCCAAGAAAAATTCTTGTACCAATCGATTTTTCTACCCCATCGCAGAATGCAGCAAGGTTTGCATTGCATTTGGCATCAAAATATGGTTCAGAGATTAAACTGCTTCATGTTTTCAACTCCCCCATGGTGGATATGATTCCATTCACAGATGCGGCAAGCATTCAAATCGATATTGATATTAGCTACAACATGCTTCGTAAGAATGCCAAAGAGAAATTGCTTAAGTTTTATAATGACCTTAAATCTTTTGCGAAAGAATTAAAACTAGATAATATCAAGATAGGTTACTCTCTGGTTGAAGGTTATGCTGCTTACGGAATTATCGAGATGAGCAGTAGGTATAAACCGGGTATCATTGTTATGGGGACAAAAGGGGATGGTTATCGAAGCACTGAACTTGTAGGTAGTGTTGCCACCGAAGTATCAGACGAAACCCGCTTACCATTACTAGTTATTCCTGAAGCAGCTGTTATGAAAGGTGTTGACGAGGTTAAAAATGTGCTCTATACTACGAATTTTGATGCTTGTGATTTCCAAGCCATCCGTAAGCTCATAAGCATAGCATCACCGTTCAAGGTAAATCTATTTTGCTTACATGTTTCGGATGAGTCAGATATAGCAATGCAACAAGCGAAGATGAATAGTTTAAAAACGTATTTTAATGAAGTTAATCCTAAGTTAAATGTTGAATGCACTTTAATACAGGGAAAGGATATAGTTAAGACATTTAAGAGCTATATCTCTGAAAAAAATATCAATCTTGTTGCCTTAACAGTACTCAAACGTAACCTGATTTATAAAATGCTAAATCCATCCATCACAAAGAAAATGCTTTACCAATCGGATGTGCCAGTATTGTTATTCCACGCCGAACCAATTTAAGATTAAAGCATTTTGAAAGTTAATTGTACATTACACCAATTTGGAAGTAAAATATAAGTAGTAATAGATGCTGAAACTCTGCATTCAAATTAAAATCTAAGTGTCAACCAACCTCCTAACTTATTAGCTTCGCTCCCTATTCTCGACCCATTCCAATTCCCACTTATCGAGATTAAAGGCAGTAAGATAACCAAAACCATTCCCGTTGTAAACACAACCCGCATCGAGACCAATAAGTCTAACGCTAGGTATATTCAATCTGCTTTTTATGTATTCGAGGCTTTGAGGCGTGTGACCATGAAATATTTTTTTACCTGGAGCCAGAGAATCGGGGATAGGCTCTGGACGCTTCCAAAGGATACTCTTCTCATCAGAAAATGGATCCTTCAATCTAAAATCTAGACCTCCGTGAACCATAACAAACATATCGTCAACGATCAGATATGCAGGTAACGATCGGTAAAAAATCATATGCTTTTCGGGGATACATGGATAAGAGCCTTCCTCATAACCTAAACCTGTAATCTTTGAGTAACTTTTAAGTGAATCCTCGCCGGTATTAAGCATCCAAAGATTGAAATACATCGAATTACCTATAGAATCGAGCAATAGCTGCTCATGATTCCCTTTAATGCAATTAATATTGTAACCCGATTCAATTAATTGGATAATATAATCCACAACACCTGGGCTATCTGGCCCTCGATCGATGTAATCGCCCAGCATAAAAATCCGATCTCTTACCGAAATTTTAAGTTTCTCCTCAAAAAGGTAGGTTAGCGTTTTTAAACAGCCATGAATATCTGGGACAACATAGGTTGCCATAAGTGAGCTCTTTTAACAAATATACAATATTTAATAGTTTATAGTAAAGGGTTTCATTTCTAGAGTTATGTTTATTTTTAAATATATATAAAACTAGGTTTGCTTTTAAATAATTCAATATACTTATAACTAATCACTTAGTCTAATCATCAAATTATCGGATCTTCAAATAACAATCATCTTATTGATTTTTTTAACTTTGATGAAGTTGATAACTTTTTTCTCTATGGAAAATATACGGTCTACTGGATGGCGAAAGCTGATTGATGGTTACCCATGGTTTAAAGGTGAAGGAAAATTTCCATTACCTGCATACTCAGAATTCATGCCACCCCCTAGGGTTGGTTATAGCCCTTACGGTGAAGTTGATTCTTCAACATTTCACGAAGATGATGATCATGGTTGGTATATTCCTGAATTGGAAGAAGAATTGGAGCTGAAGCCAGGTATTGAGCATATCTCAAAGCAGATAATGAACTACATTGAGAAGTTAGGTAAGGGTCAAACTGAGTACCATATTTCAGGACATGGAGGGCAAAATCTAAAAGACAACCCATATTGGCCAACCGAACTTGCTGAATATGCAGGCAAACTTGAGCATGAACGATTTGTTTCCTTTCTTCCCCTTGCCCTTTCGCGTACACAAGATGATAAGGGTCGCGTTAGGTGGACTTTATTCGGTGGTAGCGAACAAGGACCTGAGAAGACCTTCTGGAAGAGTTTCTTCAATGGACCAAAAAACGAAATAGATGAAAAGGATTCTCTTTCGTTTATCGCTTGTATTTTAAAAGATGCATACGACCAAAAAGTTGATAGTTGGATTACTTTAAAAAAAATAGGGTTTAGAATTCTCCCCAGCAATGAATCCGTTACATTACCGATATGGACTGAAGAATATATTGTTAATAATCAATCATCATTTGACAACGTTCAATTTCTTTTAACTTTCAGACCATTTATTGAACTCCCCGATACTGTTAAGCAGCTCTATTTGTCGGGTAAACTTATGCTACTACCATTCCCCGGCAGCCTTGTTTTCTGGGGAATGCCAACCTACAGGAGGCTTCAGAAAGAGTTGCCAATGGCAATGCAAATCCCATTACTAAAATTAGTTTCAAGGCATAATGGTATTGGAGGACTTAAAGTTCCACAATCGGGATGGTTACACGAACCTCGACCAGGAAATCACAACGATTTCCATCATGACTTGGTAAAAAACACATACCATCGCACTCATCGCTGGCAGAGGGTTCATACCCATGAGGATGAACTGCTATCGCAACCAAGGGTAGCAGGCCTGACCAAAGTGTTATTCAGTACGGACCTCGATTCCATGGGATTATACGATAAACCCATGGTTAAGAACTGCCAACTCTGGACTCGAGAATTCAACCTTCTTATCGATGGACCCAAGGCATCACCTACGAAGATCACTAGAACAGAAACTGTTCTTGCTCAAGGAGGACTATTCGGATATCGATTTCTCTTCCCTCCTATGAGGGTTGGCAAACATGAAGTTTACTGGCATCGACCTGTGGTTGCTTTTCTATCAACAAAAACGGGTAAAAACGAGATACTCTCTGAATCATTAATGGGATATATGACTGCCTACGAGGCGAATTCACCCGATTTAGCAAATCCTATAGAGCTGTGGCCTCGACTTTACAGACGCAAAACTCACCTAATGGCAATCCATGATATCAACTGTAAGCACGACCATTATTCGCATCAAACCACATATAATATTATCAACCTAATTGATCACTGGAAAAAGCTTGGAGAAAAGCCACTTACCCGAGATTTTGCACGTAATCTATTACGGTTTAGTTATCATACCTCACTTGAGCATTGGCTTAACGATCTACCCAACCATACCAAGAGTCAAGAGATTGGGTTTGAACTAAAAGAGACTATTGAGAGAATTATTGAACCAACCGAGTTACCAAAAACAATACCTCCTGCCCTTACCTATCAAATAACGAAGGAAAGAGCCTTTGAGAAGGCCTGGTGGAATGATATTTTCAATCTAGCACACGGAATATTCATCAACAAGGATAATGCTGATTGCGTTCAAGATGAGGTAACCAAAAGCCAAACCACCCATCATCACCGCGATTTAGAGATGTTGGGCGATTACCTGATTACTCGACACCGTGATGCAATAACAAAATACGGTATGGAGGGTAAAGCATTCTGTGGTGAGCTGCCTTTCGGTTGGGATTCCGATTTTGCATTCGATGTATTTGGTGGATGGAAACGGAACCACGAAGGGCATTCTTACGAACGGAATATTCTTGTTGTTATACCAGGCAAAAACAGAAGCGAGGCAGTTGTTATGGGCGATCATTACGATACTGCTTATATGGAGGATGTTTACGAGAAAGATAGGGGTGGTTCTGGTGCCCGAATCTCGGCCAACGGTGCCGATGATAATTATTCGGCAACCTCTACACTAATCCAAGCCGCATCAATCTTTTTGAAAATGGCGAGCGAGAACAAGCTTGAGCGCGATATCTGGCTGATACACCTCACTGGCGAGGAATTTCCATCCGATTGCATGGGTGCTCGGAATTTCTGTCAAGCATTGATTGAAAACACCATGAAGCTTCACCTTAATAAGGATAACTCAATTGATTTATCGGGAACTAGAATTGTTGGAACTTTTGTGATGGATATGATTGGGCATAACCGCGAAAATCCTCAGGATATATTCCAGATCTCTCCTGGAAAAAGTATACAATCAATAAAAATCGCACAGGAAGCGCATATTGCCAATCAAATTTGGAATACTAATGCCCACGAGTGGAATAAAAATTCCGATAGACATGGTTGCCAAAGGGGTAAACGAACAGTTGATGGCGTAACAATCCCAGCAATTGCCAAACACTTGCCTCTCACAGGTGAAGTACGTACTCGCTTTGACCCTTTTAGCTCAATCTACAATACCGATGGACAGATATTCTCGGATATCGGTGCACCGATAGTACTATTCATGGAAAACTACGACCTGCACCGCAGCGGATACCACGACACCAAGGATACCATGGAGAATATTGACCTTGATTACGGAGCCGCCTTAGCAGCAATTTGCATTGAGAGCGTTGCAAGAGTGGCAACAATGGAATAATTAAAGTCACCAACATTCCTGCGAAAGCGTGAATCTATTCTACTTATAAATTGTAAGTCCTCAAGGGTAAAAATCCTTTGAGGATTTTTTATAGATATGTAAGCGTTCTAAATCATTCACAAAAATAAAAAATTGACTTATGATAATATTCGCTTTATCTTTAACAACAAGCAATTAACAACATACTGATTAACTTTAAATGAACTACCTCGCCGCAAGCGGTCTAGGTATCTAAACGGAAATTATTTTCTTATCGCCGCAAGCGGCGGGGAATATATCCCTAGAGATCCCTCGGCTTCGCTCGGGATCAGTTCGACAAAATAA
>JAYTVX010000416.1:0-3355 GCA_043743775.1 Bacteroidales bacterium
AGAACAACCATTGAAGTCAGTTACCTCTACCAAGTAGGTTCCAGTTTGCATTGCCACCAGTTTTGAACTTGTTCCTACATCATTAGAGTTGTATTTCCAAGCATAGGATTGAAAGCTTTCTCCAGCTTTAAGTGTATCGTAAGGATTACGAACAAGTCTATCGACCCCAAGACTTATTGTTGGAAAACCTGTAGAATAGACTGTTTTATTAAGAGTATTATTATTGGTATTAGCATCAATACTGGTTGATACCGTTACTTGGGTGATTGAACTCGTTTTACCCGTTAAGTTTAAAATTGGATTTAGGGTGAGTTCAATTCTTGCCTCGGGGTCAAGATTCGTTGCCAAAGACTTGATCTCACTCGGATAATCAATACCATCAACATTGATATTCAATGTAAAAGATGTACCAGAAGGGTAGGCAAAATTACCTTTATTTGCAATTATTACTTTTATGGGAATACCACTACCTAGTACGCACATATTCGTAGGCGATTTTATGGAATCCACAACCAAATCCTCCGAAACAATGTGGAGAGAAGCTGTATCGGTACATCCAAGTCGATCAAGTTGATCATATGCAATCACCTGCAGTGTTCTTGATGGAGGGGTACCAATAATAGTGTATAGTGAATCTCTATTTAGATCTTGCCAAGCATACGATTTTACATCACTGCTGTAAATAGGCGAAACATAATAAGCAACTGCTCCAAATACCTTATTTAATATGGGTGGATTAAAGGAAACAGTTGGGTTTGTTAACTTTTCAACCGATTTCTCGAAAACATCATTTGAAGGATTAGGATCATTTGCAATATCAGCTGTTACTCTAACAAAACCTTCTCCTAATGGCAAGTTCACAAAGTTATTAAAGGGAAGTAGTCGGCTTTCATTTACTAAAAGGGCTGGAATTAAAGGAAAATTTTGTGAAATGCTTTCATTGGGTGTTGTATAGGTAAGTTTAACAATACTTCCCGAAGAGAAATCATCTTGTCCTGAATTTTTTATCCTGACAGCAACTTTAGGTGTGTTATTATTACAGAAGGTTGGGAAAGGACTCTCTATATCCAGAACGCTCAGATCTTTTGCATTAACGAAAACGCTGTCCTTATCGCTTCCGCAAGTATGGATATCGGTTACGGTTACCTTATACCATGCTGATGTTTTTATGGGGATATTAAAGGTGTGGCTTGTGTCTGCCGCGAGATTATTCCACTTATAGGATGCAAACCCTCGCCCAGCATTGAGAATTAACGTATTTGCTTGCTGTGTAACAATGGTATCGTAAGGAAATTCTACGTTTGGCATTCCCCAAACGTTCGTAGGTACCTTAAGAGTGTCATTATTTTTGTTTGGATCGGCATTTACTTTCGAATAAATTCTGACCTTATAAAGATTAGGTGTTTCGATATTAATCCCATTAGTAAAGGTAAAGGTTGCCGTTTCAGTTTTAAGAATATTAAATGAGGGTGTATAAATTTCATCTGGCACCTTAACTACCCCATCAACCATAATTCCAAAATGAATAGATTTCATCGGGTAATCAATCCCTATGGCATCTTCCCCATTATTCCGAATAGTAATCTGAGGATAAACTAAATTTTTGCGTTTACATGAATCTATTAGATTAGAACCTGGAAGAATCTCAATATCACTAGTTGCTGCTAATACTTCAATAGTATCTATTGCGGTACACCCGTTCTCGTTCGTGACAGTTACGTTATATAATCCAAATTTATTTACTTTAAGTGAATCCTTCGAAGTTGGTTGAGTTAATGGAAGAAGCGAAGGTTGAGCTGACCATAAATAGCTATTGAATAAGACAGCACCATTTAGTCCTGCATTTATTTTCACGCTATCAGCTAGTTCTAAAAGTGTAACGGCTTTGTCGGCGCCTAATGAATATCCGGGAATGCCCTTAACCTGTAAGGTCGTTTTTAGCGTATCATTTAAACGACTTAAATCAGGGGTATAATTTGTATTAAGTCTGAGAGTATGAGATCCCTTTGTGAATATATTGTAGTTATTCGTTGAAGTGAAAGAAATTGAGTCGTTTTGGGCAACTAATGAGCCAACAACCAAAGTGTCTTTAACCACGTTCTCGCTCCTTAATTTAATTTCAATGGGAACTTTTAATCCAACCTTCAATGGTCTATATCCATTATTTATAACCTTAGCAACTAGTTGTACGTTATTTCCAATGTAGCAATCTGATATTGGACTTACTAGACGTTTAATTCCAATATCATATGGTAGTTCGTAGATTTTTATATTATCTATGGCAACACCCTCCATTGAGCTATTCGCATCAGAAGCAAACACGAAACGGAATTTTACATTATTTTTGCCATTAACCGATGAAGGTAAAAGTGTTCTAGCCGTTTGATATCCTGTAGCCGTACTACCGGTCCATCCGTCGGTTCCAAGAGCTGATACCGCTGACCCATTACACCAATTCGCATTATGGTTAGAATTGGCTGTTACGGGATTCCATGTATTACCTCCATCAATGGAAAAATCGAGCCTGAATCCATCAATTCCAGCTTCAGTATTTACCCAGTAGTTGAAGGCTATAACAGGGTATTCTGCCAGTGAAAAATCAATGCATGGACTTTCGAGATAGGATTGTTCGGGGCTGCCATAAGATCCTTTTAACCCCCCGTTTACCCATACCTTTGTTCCATCGAATGCTTTATTAATATTGGTTTTTGCAACAATACCCCAAGCCCAGGAACTATTTGTACCTCCTGGATTCCAGTAACCGTTGGATGACTCAAATGAGTTCTGATAAACATAATTTACAGTGGGGTAAACAAAAAGTGTCGTGCTGTATGTATCATTGGCTAAATCTTCATCACCGGTGAGGAAGGTTTTAAACTTCATCTGTTTCAAACCTGGCTGAGAAAGATTCGCTTTTGCAGGACTAAATGTATGTTCAATCTCTCCCTCAAAAGGTACTGATACATTAACCGTATCTTTAGTATATGTTACCCCATTATCAAGAGAGAAACCAACAACAAAAGGTGGATCAACAGTTGTCCCGCCATAATTTTTTATCTTTACCTTAACAATTTCATCACTTTTCATTCCGCATTGGGATACAGGAATAATTATTCCACTTACCCCTAAATCTTTGGCAATAAAATCTCCGGTTACAGCAAGATTATCAATATTCCATCCACCATATTGAGTTGTAAAATCTGAGGAATCAATAGAAAACATAACTTTTATATTCTGTTTTCTTGTAGCATATTGACTAATGTTGTATGAAATGTTGGTCCAATTGAGATCAAAAATGTAGTTATTATTTTCCATGAGCTTTATCCAAGTGGAACCACCGTCAATACTTAGTTTA
>JAYTVX010000417.1:0-2895 GCA_043743775.1 Bacteroidales bacterium
ATTATCCTTTACTATTTATCGCCTTCTCAAGCTAACCAAAAAATCAGCATCTGATCTTCGCGAGATGAACGAGGAGCTAGAAGAAAGGGTTCAGTCCCGAACTCTGAACCTAAAAAACGAGATTGAAGAACATAAGCTAACAGCATCTGCTCTATTAAAGGCAAAAGAAAAAGCGGAAGAATCAGATCGACTAAAATCTTTTTTTTTGGCAAACCTGTCGCATGAAATCCGAACGCCGATGAATGCAATTCAGGGTTTTACCAGTTTGTTATTAGTTCCAGACTTATCCTCTGATATGAAAGAGAACTATATCTCGATCATTAAAAAAAGCGGAAACCAATTATTATCTATCATCAACGATATTGTTGAGATATCGAAAATTGATGCGGGACAAATTGTCCCCCACTATTCACCTGTTAACATCTATGAATTTATTAACGATTTGTTCAACGTTACTATAGCCACCATCCCGAAAGAGAAGGATATTGAACTTAGAGTTACAAATCCAATCATATATCCTAAATTAATTATTTCTACCGACGAAGTAAAATTGCTTCAGGTAATGACCAATCTTATCAATAATGCTTTAAAATTCACTGAAAAGGGGTTTGTATCCTTTGGATACGAGGTAATAAACGGAAAAGTATTAAAGTTTTTTGTTCAAGACACAGGTGTAGGAATTGATGAAAAACATAGGCGATTTATCTTTGAAAGATTCAGGCAGGTTGAAGGCGATTTGGCAATAATGAAAGGTGGTTCGGGTTTAGGTCTTGCTATTTCTAAAGCTTATACTGAGATGTTAGGAGGTATCATAACCCTAGAATCAGAATTAGGAAAAGGTTCTATCTTTTCATTTACAATACCATTGATAAAAGTAGAAGAAGTCGTTACAAAAGATTTAACTAATAAACCGCTCGAAAAAAGTTTAAAAGGCGATCATGAACTAATATTGATCGTTGAAGATGATGATATTGTATATCTATACTTTGAGGCGGTTATGTCTAAGCGGAATTATAAATTGATCAGAGCAATTAACGGCATTGAAGCGGTTGATATTTGTTCGAAGAATAATGATATTCGACTTGTTCTGATGGATATTAAAATGCCAGTGATGAATGGATACGAAGCATTAAAGCGGATTAGACAAATTAAACCCCATTTAAACGTAATAGCACAAACTTCATACGCTTTACCTGAAGATCGATTATTGATTGATGAAGCTGGATTTAATGGATATATAACCAAACCAATAGTAATGGAGGATTTATTCCAGCTAATAGATTCATGCTTTGATAATCAACCATTAAAAACTTCGTAATACTCTTTATCTTCTTGCTCCTTAAAATATTCATTTTCAGAGCAATTATCGAAGGATATCATTCATCTCTTGGGTTTTGGTTATTTTGCAAAAAATCGTATTTTAGTGGTTTAAGGTTTTACGTTAAGCCCCTATAAATGTAACCTTTAAAGTAACTATTATTAATCTAAATCCATTAATATTATGACAAAGAAAATGACAGCAGAGTTCCTTGGTACATTCTGGTTAGTACTAGGAGGTTGTGGAAGTGCAGTATTAGCAGCAGCATTTCCTGGTGTAGGGATTGGTCTTCTCGGAGTTGCGCTTGCCTTCGGTTTAACGGTACTCACAATAGCTTACTCTTTAGGTCACATCTCAGGCGCACATCTAAATCCTGCCGTATCCATTGGTCTATGGGCTGGTGGTCGATTTAGCGCAAAGGATTTACTTCCTTACATCATTGCACAGGTACTTGGGGGGATTGCTGCAGCATCAGTTCTTTATATCATTGTCACCGGCAATGGAAGCAGCATCGGAAATTTTGCTGCCAATGGTTATGGAGCGCATTCACCCGGTGGATATAGCCTAATAGCTGCATTGGTAACAGAAATAGTAATGACGTTCATGTTCCTAGTCATCATATTAGGGGCTACAGACGAAAATGCTCCAAAAGGTTTTGCAGGATTAACTATTGGGTTAGCCCTAACCTTGATTCATTTGATAAGCATTCCGGTAACCAATACTTCAGTAAATCCTGCTCGCAGTATTAGTCAAGCAGTATTTGTTGGTGATTGGGCTTTAGCTCAGCTTTGGCTATTTATTCTTGCTCCTATTGTTGGAGCCGTTTTAGCTGGGCTTGCGTATAAGTTTATTGCCAAAAAGTAGAATATATAAAGATAGTTCTTTCAAAAGAATAATTTCGCGCAAAGGACGCTAAGTCTTCGCAAAGTTCAACAATGCTTTGCTTTCTTAGCGTCTTTTTCTTTGCGGACTTTGCGTGAAAGAATAACACTCCTAGAACATTCACTTCTCGCCTTAAACAAAGTTAACCCATTGCTGTTTCTATCAATATCTATAAAGAATTCTCAAGATTATGAAAATGGTTGTTGAAATTTGGTCAGATGTGGTTTGTCCATTCTGCTATATTGGGAAAAAGAAATTCGAAAAAGCGTTATCAGCTTTCGAGCATAAGGATGATGTTGAGGTAGTTTGGCGCAGCTATCAGCTTTACCCAGCAATGAAATCCCAACCCGATAAAACAATATTTGAGTTCATGGCCGAACGCGATGGTATAACGGCTGAACAGGTAAAAGATGAGTACAATTTCATCAACGACATGGCAGCTGATGTTGACCTTAAATATCAGCTGGATAAAGCGTTGCTGGTGAATACAAAGAATGCGCATCGATTGCTACAAATAGCTAAAATTGATGGCAAGGATTCAATCGCCGAAGAATTGCTATTTCATGCATATTTTACCGAGAATAAAAATATTGATGATCTAACCGTTTTGAAGGATATTGCAATTCAGATGGGAATCAACAGCGAGAGATTTAGTGAACTCCTGTTATCGAAAAATATCGATGATAAAATTGAGG
>JAYTVX010000418.1:0-1864 GCA_043743775.1 Bacteroidales bacterium
CGGTTCATACCACCAATTTTATTCCTGAAATAAACGAGGAGAAATGTACCGGTTGCGGCAAATGCGTTACACTTTGCCCTGTTGAAGCAATGGCCCTTATCACCGCCAGCGATCCACTCAAACCAGGTAGAAAAAAAGCAAAACTTGATGATGGTCAATGTTTAGGCTGTGGTGTTTGTTTAAAAGGTTGCACGGTTGATGCCCTAAAACTAAAATCCCGAGAACAAAGAGTCATTACTCCTATAAATTCGGTTCATAGAGTTGTCCTCATGGCAATTGAACGGGGTAAACTCCAAAACCTTCTATTTGACAACCAGATATTATTAAGTCATAGAGCAATGGCAGCAGTTCTTGGGGTAATCCTTAGACTACCACCTGCAAAACAAATTTTAGCGAGCAACCAATTTCGGTCAAGATACCTTACTGCTCTTATCAGGAACTCAAAGATTTTGATATAGTCTTAACCTTCAATATACACTCTTCACTTTCAATCATTCATCTCCTGCTTAACATTATCTTAACATTCATTCCCAATTCTTAATATAGAGTTAATGTTCTCATAACCATGGAGCAACATTGATGCTATTTCTTTGTATCAAGAAAAAAAGGTAAAAACTAAACATTATGAAGAAGAATTTAAATCTACTCGCAATTGTTTTTATAGCATTCACGATGAATGCTTTTGCACAAGAATCGACCAACCCGATTGATACTCTTGCTGCCTACGTTCAAAAGATGAACACAAGTGTTACGGCACTTCAAAAAATAAAAATTTCAGGATACGTTCAGTTTCAGTACCAGAAAGCCGATTCAATGGGAATAAAATCCTTTTCAGGAGGCGATTTTGATGCTAAGACCGATAACCGATTTGCCGTTCGAAGAGGTCGTATCAAATTTGCATATTCAGGAACTCTTAGCAATTATGTTTTACAACTTGAAGCCACCGAAAAAGGTGTTTCAATTAAAGATGCTTACGCTAACTTCACTGAACATTGGTTGAGAGCATTTACAGTTACAGGTGGCGTTTTTAACCGGCCCTTTGGTTTTGAGGTTCCCTACTCTTCATCTTCACTCGAATCGCCAGAACGTGCAAGGTTTAACCAAACGCTTTTCCCTGGCGAAGAGGATCTTGGTGCAATGCTAACCTTTCAGATGCCAAAAGCATCACCATGGAGCTTTATAAAGATTGATGCGGGTTATTTTGCTGGGAATGGCATTAATCCTGAATTTGATAAAAAGAAAGATTTTATTGGCCATATTGGTATCTCAAAATCAACTCCTAACGAGAAAATCAAATATGGTTTTGGTCTATCATACTACAATGGTGGTGTTTATCAGGGTACAGTAAACGCTTATAAAATGTATGATGCGAGCGGTGTAAAGGCTTTCCTAAAAACCCCAGTTGGTGCTGATACTATTGGCACTTTCCAAAAAAGAGAATACAAAGGTGCTGACGCTCAACTAACCGTTGAAACAGTATTTGGTTTATCTACATTACGTGGTGAATATGTAATGGGGGTTCAACCCGGGCAGAGCAAAACTTCAACGAGCCCAACCGCTGACTTTACAAAGGTAACAGCACCAGCGACGGTACCTGATTCCTATATCCGTAATTTTAAATCAGGGTATGTTTGCTTCATTCAAACGATATCGCATACCCCAATCACACTTGTTGCTAAGTACGATTTCTACGATCCAAATACTAAGATTAAAGGAAATGAAATTGGGTTAACGACAACTGGTGCAAAAGCCACGACTGCTACCGACCTCAAGTATACAACTCTTGGATTAGGTGCAATCTTAGCTGTATCGAGCAATGTTAAGATTACCGCTTACTACGATATGGTTAAAAACGAAACGAGCA
>JAYTVX010000419.1:0-6847 GCA_043743775.1 Bacteroidales bacterium
GGACGGTATTCCCAGCGGATTATCGTGTTGGATTGAAAATCGAGGAAGTTAAAATCTAACTTTGGAAATGTGTAATCCCCTGTGCCATCAAGATTTTCATCAACTAGGTACTCATTGTCATCAGAGCTATAGGCAAGTTGTGATGGTTTAAAAATTGAGAATCTATCATTAAAGCTACTTGCTCTTGGGTTGGTTATCATTTTATAGTTGGTATACTTTCCACTTGTTAAAAATGGGCGACCATAGTATTGTATAGTGAGCTCAGGGTTTATGCTGTATTCAAGCCGGAAAGATATATCGTATGAAGTTTGTTTAAGAGAAGCGTTAATATACCTTGCATCTCCGTTCCAGTCGGTATTTGTAACATATTGGATCTTTGAGCTGCTTTTTGAAATCTCCGGAACAATTGAAAGCGAAAGGTTCTTTGATGGCCTGTAATTAATAAAACCGAAAAAGCTATTGTAATCTCTCGAATTATTATCACCCTGGTTGTGTGATCCCCCAATAGTGAAGGTTAATGCTTTGCGCTGATCGGAGCTGATGTTGTACCAGCCATTCCAACTCCCTTGTGTTCTCAGCATTGGTCCTCCACGTAGAGCTGTGCTCGAAAGTCCAGTACCACTTCGATTAATACCGAAACCAATGCCCCAATAGTTTTTGAATTGAAGATTTAGGTTTACATTTCCACCTTTATAGGTCGATATTCCCCCAAAATTCCAACCTGTCCACTGGTTAAAATTGATGTTGATATTCCTGAAGATAAATACAGGTTCCCAGTAACGCAACCCAACCCAAACAACCTGAAATATATCATCAACGTTTTGGGAATAACCAATATCATTTACCTCAAGTTCTGGCGATTTCCACGATACAAAGGACAAATAACGAACATGCCCTTCACCAACCTTTCCAAATTGGACTAATCCACCAGAACCGGTTAGAGACGTTCTTGAGGAGTCAACGCTAACATATTTTACATCTGGGCGTTGAAAATATCTTGCAGGAGCAGTTTGGGTTGCTGAGATTGCCTCTTTCGATCCCCGAACATCGCTAAAGTATAGCTTCGCACTAAATAAATAATTTCGATTTTTCCAGAACTGTTGAAGGTCAACCCCCCCAGTAAATGCATCTTTATGTAGGTAATTCTTCGAAATATCAGTTAATTGACGGTTTGTAGATGTAAAAATGCTATTGATTACAGTATTCCCTTTATTAAATTCTTTTTTTAGGGTTCCTACAAAGTAGTTGGTCAAGGGTTCAACAAGTTCATGTCTTCTTTTTCCTAGATTATCGATTTGGGCGTAGCTGGTTGCAGTTAAGCTTTCCATAACCCCAACGGATAATCCATTATTATTTCGTCCACTGACTTTGGCAGCGCCCAGTATTGTTGTGTTAGAGGGGATGTCGATAAACTCATTGTCGGCCAAATCAGGGTATAGCTGAGGGGATCGACCGATTCGTCTTGAGTAGAAGAGATTCTCAGCTGCATTATCCCCGTCTCCTGAGACTAAGTTAAAATTGAACAGATTACTCCCAGCCACAAAGAATGGTCTTTTTTCGGGGAAGTAAGTTTCGAATGCTGAAAGGTTTACCACCGAAGGATCTGCTTCAACTTGTCCGAAATCGGGATTAACCGTTAAATCAAGGGTGAAATTATTTGTTAGACCTACCTTTGCATCAATCCCTGCATTTAGGCCATTTCGCTTACCAGTCATAAATGGATTTCCTACTTCGTTCTTAAATCTTTCGGTTTTGGTAACAACGTATGGGGCAAATTCAGCTTGACGCTTTGGCGTGAGACCCCTTAGCCCGTTTATCTCTCCAAAATTATGTACCCAACCCGAGGCATCTTTGGGTACAAACTGCCAATAGGATGCTTCCTGTTTACGGAAAAAGAAACGACCAACCTGCAGTCCCCAGGTCAGATCTTCGAGACTTGCAAATCGTAGTTGGTTTAAAGGTATCTTCATCTCTGCGGTCCAGCCCTCATTACTCTTGGCCGTTTTAACCCACCAAATTGGATCCCAGTTCGGGTCTTCATTGTCTCCATCGTTGGTGATAATAAAATCTTTCTTTACTCCCGCTGCATTTACCCAGAAACCAAAAGCCGTTTGCTTATCATGGTAAGAGTCAATTGCAAGCCCTACAGCATCTCCGTCAATCTCGTCACGGCGTGATATTCTGTAGGATACGCTATCAGGGGAGGTATCAAAAGCCCTTATAGCTACATATAAATAATCACGATCGTACATGATTTGGAACTCTGTTTTTTGAGATGGGTTTGCCCCTGCATAGGGATCTCGCTGAATAAAGCCACCCTGCCATATGCCTTTTAGCCAAATTGCATCGTTTAGTACTCCATCGATAAGAGGTGATTCTGTTTCGATGGATTTTGTTTCATACGACCTTTTTTCGTAGTTTATATTTGCAGAACTAGTACTTCCAAATATTACTAAAAGGACCAGTAAGGAGATTAACTGCTTTGCTTTCATTTTCTTGAATTTTAATTTTAAATAAGTTTTCTATACACTGACTACAATCAATAAATCTAAAAGCTACAGGAGTCAGTAAATTTTATATTCATATCTATTTCATAGACATTATAACCTCTTATTTCGTTGCATTGATATTGAAAAAAATAAATTTTTTTAGGATAATTTACTTTTAATGATCCATCAAGATTGCTCAAATACATTAGCCTGATCGATAAAAGGTTTTTTCAAGTTCTGTATTAAATGAATCATTTACTATACCGATATCAGTAATATCAACAATAACAACTAGTTATTAAAAAACCTGTATGATATTATTGTTCGGAAAACGTATAGTCGATGTGCGATTTCGGACAGAATGTTGATCAATAGAATTGCGCGCTAAGATCAAATCAATTTAGTTTTACGGTAGAATAATTTTCTGTTAATTTCTAGTTTATATCTCTTTTGTAATTAAATAGTTTGTAAAAGATTATTTATTTTCCTTTAGAAAACTTTCCTTTGCGAAGAGATGTATTGTAATCTATTAGTAGATAGATGTATAAAAATATCATGTATTGTTAATTATTAATTCTCAATTATAAATTGATCCTATGAGCGGTTTTTTTGGTTGTGTTTCAAAATCAGATTGTGTTGCTGACGTTTTTTACGGCACCGATTATCATTCACATTTAGGTACAAAAAGGGCAGGAGTTGCATTCTACTCAAAAGATAAAGGCTTTCAGAGGGCTATCCACAGCTTAGAGGATGGATACTTCAGGAATAAATTTCAGAATGATATTTCGGGATTTATGGCAAACTCAGGAATAGGAGTAATTAGTGATATGGAAGCTCAACCCATTGTATTAACCTCTCACTTAGGTCGTTTTGCTGTAGCAACAGTAAGCAAAATCAATAATATCGATGAGCTTGAGGCCAATTTTATCAAACAGCGCCGTACCTTTTCGGAGACAAGTCAGGGTGGTGTAAATCCAACCGAGTTAGTTGGAATGCTTATTTCCGAAGGAGAAACATTTATCGATGGGATCAATAAAGTTTTCGATAATGTGAAAGGTTCTTGTTCCATGATGGTTCTGACCGAGAATGGTATTATTGTAGCGAGAGATAAACTTGGGAGAACTCCAATAATCATCGGGAAAAAGGACGGTGCCTATGCAGCCGCTTTCGAAACATGCTCTTTTTCTAATCTCGACTTTCAGATTGAGCGTTATCTTGGACCAGGAGAGATTATAAGAATTACTGCCGATGGGGTTGAGCAGCTTCGAAAACCTAACGAGAAAATGCAGGTTTGCTCTTTCCTTTGGGTTTACTATGGCTATCCTCCTTCTTTCTACGAGGGTATCAATGTTGATGAGAGTCGCTATCGTTGCGGAGCGGCCTTGGCCAAAAATGATGACGTTCAAGCTGATTTTGTTGCCGGAATCCCTGATTCGGGGATAGGTCATGCCATTGGATATAGCAACGCCAAGGGTATTCCACATACAAGGCCATACGCAAAGTACACTCCAACATGGCCAAGAAGTTTCATGCCTCAGCATCAGCAAATGCGCGATCTTGTTGCGAAAATGAAATTAATCCCGAATAACGCGCTAATTAAGGATAAGAAGGGAATATTTTTGGATGATTCAATTGTGCGGGGTACTCAGTTGAAAGATAACGTTCGCGATCTACACTCTGCGGGGATCAAAGAGGTTCATATGCGCATTGCTTGTCCTCCATTGACCTATCCTTGTGAGTTTCTTAATTTTAGTCGATCACGTTCGAATCTCGATCTTGCCACACGAACCGCAGTTTTTCAATTAGACGGAAAAGAGCATCCAGATATGACTGAGTACTCTGATACCAGTAATGGAAAATATGAAGCCATGGTTGAGCAAATTCGGAAGAATCTTGATCTGACTACTTTGAAATTTCAAAAGTTAGACGATTTGGTTGAGGCCATTGGTATTCCCAAAGAAAAGCTTTGTACTCATTGCTGGGACGGTTCGAGCTATTTCTAAACGATAAACCGATAGGGTCATTTTATCTTCCTTTAAGTTTAATTTGAGATCCATTAAAAACAGGACTTTGTTCCTGTTTTTCCTTTTTATAGATTTAATCAACTCTTAAAAAAACCGGAATAACTCTTTGAAATACCACTATTTATTCTTTATTTAAACTGTTTTTTGATGTCTTTCGGTACTATATAAATTCAAATATCATGGGAAATGCCATTTCTGGATTTCGAAAGAGTTTAAATCTTTTTGATGCAACATCTATTGTTGCGGGTTCAATGATTGGTTCAGGTATCTTCATTGTGAGCGCAGATATTTCGCGTATCCTTGGTTCTCCCGGATGGTTACTTGTTGTTTGGGTACTAACAGGGGTTTTAACAATAATTGCTGCTCTTAGCTATGGCGAATTGGCATCTATGATGCCTCAGGCGGGAGGACAGTATGTTTATCTACGTGAGGCTTATAATCCATTAAGTGGATTCCTGTTTGGGTGGACCCTTTTTATGGTTATACAAACTGGCTCAATTGCAGCAGTAGGTATGGCCTTTGCGAAGTTTATGGGTGTACTCTTTCCTTGGTTTTCCGAGAAAAATGTTTGGCTCGATATCGGTTTTGTAAAAATAAGCACGGTACATGCTCTTGCCATTTTCAATATTGCCTTACTTAGTTGGATAAATGCTCAGGGGATTAGGCTTGGTAAAATTGTGCAGAATAGTTTTACTGTGACCAAAATATTATCGCTAATAGGTTTAATCATCGTTGGATTCTTTTTTGCTAAGAGTACAGGGGCTATTGAGATGAATTCAAAGATATTCTGGGACGCTGTTCAAATTAAGGATGGGAATCTTATTCCGTTAACTGGATTTGCTCTTATTGCTGCACTTGGAACGGCTATGGTTGGAGCTCTTTTCTCAGCAGATGCTTGGAATAATGTAACGTTTACTGCTGGTGAGACGGTCAATCCAAAACGAAATGTACCATTAAGCTTATTCTTTGGTACTTTGATAGTGATTGGTCTTTATATTCTGGCAAACATTGTTTACATGCAAGCGTTACCCTTACGTGGAACACCCGATGGAACTACGGTATTTGCACGAGGAATGCAGTATGCTACCGACGACCGGTTAGGAACAGCTGCAATGTTTGGTTTCTTTGGTAACTATGCTGCCCTGATTATGGCTGTATTTGTTGTAATATCAACCTTTGGGTGCAATAACGGGATGATACTCTCCGCTGCCCGAGTTTACTATGCTATGGCTAACGATGGCCTATTCTTCAAGAAAGTTGGTAAGCTGAATGCTAAAGGCGTTCCATCAAATGGATTGCTTTATCAGGCAATTTGGGCATCCTTGCTCTGCTTAACTGGTACCTACAGCGATTTGCTCGATTATGTAATATTTGCCGTTCTTATCTTCTATACCATGACCATCATCGGGATTTATATTCTCCGTAAGAAACGCCCCGATGCAGAACGTCCCTACAAAGCATTTGGTTACCCTGTTGTGCCTGCTATCTATATTATTTTGGCTACGTTAATTATGATTGATCTACTAATCTACAAACCTAACTATACTTGGCCTGGATTAATCATAGTACTACTTGGAATACCAGTTTATTATATCTGGCGGCATTATGAAAAAGAGTAGGTAGATTGATATAATACTGAGTTCCGATTTTTTCAAAAGGTCGAAACTCTTATTTAAATCCTTAGCGTTTCTTTGTATGTGATTTGTGTTCTTCGGGTTAGGTTTTAGTCAATGAATGCTTTTAACCCTGGATAATTCAACTTCTTGATGGCAATTTCCTGTGGGTAGATAAAGTATTGAACAGTAGCTTCGGCGCACAGTAGGTTGTTACCATCGTAGAGTTCAACGGAAACATTGGCTACCCGTTTTTCTGCTTGAATAGAGATGGCTTTAATCGTTATTGTTCCTTTGTTGATAAGGACAGGTTTAAGGTATCGTATTTCCATTTTTGAAGTCACTCCAGCGGTTTCGAGCAGAACATAAATGGCCCAGCTAGCTATTTCATCCATAGCTGTTGCCTGAATTCCCCCATGTAAAACTCCGTCATAACCCTGAAGGTATTTCTCAGGATTCCACTTTGCCTCCACGCTCTTATTCTCCTCGTCAAACCAGAACTCGAGCTTTAGTCCAAGGTGATTATCGGGTGAACAGCCAAAACAGTTATAACCAGCATTGCCTGCAAAAGGATTGTTGATTTTTTTCATACTATATTTTTCACAAATATGATAAAAAGAACATATCTCAGCAACTCCTCAGTTTTTCATTCATAAGAAATTATGAAATATGTTTAAAAGCAATTCGCAGTAAACGTTTGTTTTAAACATGGGTTTCATTT
>JAYTVX010000420.1:0-2200 GCA_043743775.1 Bacteroidales bacterium
AACCTCTAGATTTACTTCGGTGCAATTAATAACCCCCTAAATTTGAATTGTATAAAAAAAAAGTTGTACTTTTATTTTTGATTTATACTGTGGGGGAGATTGATCAATGTAATTGGGAGTAAGGTATTGCCAAACAAGCACTTAACTAAACCTTTTGAGCCATGAACCACCGAAATGAAAGATACCTTCTTTGGAAAGGTATAAATTTTTTCACAGTAATGTTTTTTATTTCGTTACTTACCTTTTTTAGTTCTATAAATCTTTACTCTCAGAATATTATCAGTCGAAATGCTGCCGATTACCCGTATGGTTTCGTCAATTCAGCATGCTCAACATCTCCCTACACCGGTTGTATTATTACCCTACCTCCGGCAAAATATGGTCAAAGCTATTCTTTTCCAATCCCTTTAAAATCGGGAATTGTACGATCAGATATCAATTTTATTTTTACTCCAGTTACAAATTGTAGTGAGGGAGCAATCTCTTTTACATCTGATGGTAAAGTTGAAATGACAGCTGCAAGCAGTTGTCGACCAGAGATAAATAATTTTATCGAAATAGATCTCAATACGATAAGCAATAGCGATGGATCTTCTGATAATCAAAAATACTATCTTCCAATTCTTCGGGACCCTATTAAAGTTGTTCTTGTTCTTGATATGTCCGGGAGCATGTCACTTCCAGTCCCCGGAGGAACCATTGTACGCTGGCAAGTTTTAAAGAATGCCGTTGAACTATTTGCACAAAAACTTGAAGTTTTCAGACAGGATAATGACTCAATTGGGGTATCCTACTTTTCAACTGAACTTACACAGCCTGGTAGTCCTATTAATTCTGGGTTTATTTCGATTACCTCGGATACCGATCCCACAAGATCTAGCGCAATTATTCAAACGGATATGGCAGGCAAGGGGCCAACCTACTTGACCGCTATGGGCAAGGGGTTACTTAATGCAAAGCTTAAACTGAATGACAATAATTCTATTAACGCTCGTAAACTTGTTCTGCTATTCACCGATGGGCTTCAAAATGTAGAGCCGTTAGTTAATCCTGATGGAATTACTCTTTCATCGGGGAGCAATAATTTAAATAGCGGACCATGTGCAGCCCTTGATAGTGTGCATTATTATACTATTGGGATGGGTGATATTACTTTAGTCCCCGAAATTCTAGGGCAAATAGCTCATGCCAATGGAGGTGTTTCTCTAACGACTGTTACGGGTGCCAACGAGGGTGCGATATATGACTTTTTTCAGGATCAATTTGCCAATATGCTATCGGGGAGTAGTCCTCAAGTAGTCTCTCGTAAAACAGGATTTCTCTCAGCATCAGGAGTTACTTACTCGTTTCCAATTAACAGCAACATTACAAAATTGTACTTTGAATACATTAATCCTGATCCAGCAAATACTACCTTTAAACTTGAGAAGGACGGGAAAGACTTAACCTCACTAGCAAAAGTTACCAACGGGACATTTTATAAAACGTTAAGTCTCTCGCTTCCAATTCTAACTCCTGAGTTAGTAAATTCTGGGGGTGATTGGAACCTGACTATTTCTGGTACTTCAGCGAAGAAATATTCATTAACTTGCTTTGTTGATGATCACTTTGTCGATTTCAGCTGTCAACCCAGAAAGAGTGTTTATACAGTAGGAGATATATTAACTCTAGATGCTAAAATTTCCTATGCTGGGAAGCCATTAGCAGGAGATGCTAATAAAGTACAGGTAGTTCTCCTTAAACCCGGAGACGATTTAGGTGATCTACTCGCCACTTACACCGATCATCGAACCGATTCAATAAAAGATGTTGAATCCGGTGCAGAAACAAAATTTTTACACTTGATGCAGAGCGATAGCTCATTCTACAAAGAGCTATTACCTAAAGGTCAGATAATCGATCTTACTGAAGATGGAACTGGTGTATTCAAGGGTTCCTTTGGGAGCACTGATTTAACAGGAGTTTATCAACTATTATATTTGGTTAACGGTGAAATTCCTGGAATAGGTAAGTTTGAACGACAAAAACAGTACTCTGCAGTTTTTAAATTTGGACAGATTAGTCAAAGTGCTACAAATATCGATGCAACAATATCTACCCCACCTGCTTCTACAACCCATGATAATGGTGGACGTACTGCAACAATCACCATTAAACCCAAAAATAAGTTTGGTTATTATCTTGGCCCAGGCTATTTATC
>JAYTVX010000421.1:0-2739 GCA_043743775.1 Bacteroidales bacterium
CCTAATTGATCGTGATAGCCATCTGAGAAAATATAGAGCATATCATTCTTTTCAATTTCAATAAATTTATCGGTGAAGTCGTTCTCACGCAGGTAGACACCTATTGGCATCCTATCTGCACTGAAAACATTAATCTCGGTTTTCCTAATAATAATTAGAGGGTTGTAAGCACCAGCAAAGTTTAAAGTTTGTTTAGTGTAATCATAAATACATAATGAGATATCCATACCATCCCTAGTTTCACCATCGAACCCCTTTTGTCTTAGCGCTGTTTTAACTCTTTTTCTTAGTTCATCAAGTATTTTAGCTGCACTGAAATCGGCTATGTCGTTTACTACATCGTTAAGCAGGGTGTGACCAAGCATGCTCATAAATGCTCCAGGAACACCGTGCCCAGTACAATCAACAACAGCAAAAATGATTTTACCTTCTCTGTGATTGAAGTAGTAAAAATCACCGCTAACAATATCTCTGGGTTTGTAAAGAATGAAGTATTCATTAAAATATTGCTCAATTAGGTCAATGGGAGGTAGCATTGCTTGTTGAATTCGACTAGCGTATTCAATGCTTGCTTTTATATCACTATTTTGAATTGCAATCTTATCCCTTTGTTTAGTTACGAATTGGTGCTGTATCTCAATCTCGTCTCGCTGGGTTTCAATTTCTTCCTTTTGCATTAGAATTTCGTGGGTTCTTTTAAGAACCTCTTCTTCTAGCAATTCCTTATCGCGCTCCAGTTTAGCAGTGCGGTAATTAATGAAAGCGAAAATCCCAAAAACAATTATTAATCCTATGGTCAAAATAAACCACCAAGTTAAGTAGAATGGAGGCTTTATAGTAAATGTATAGGAAGTTTTCGGGTTACCTATCCATTTGCCTGGGATATACGAAACCTCAACAACAAAACGGTAATTACCCGAACTTAGGTTTGAGTAGGTTACCTGAAGCGTTCTGGTAGGCGCACTCCATTCCATATCGGCTCCCTCAAGTTTATAACGATACAGCAGTTTGCTGGGAGCTTTATACCAAAGACCAATGTAATAGAACGTAAAGTAGTTCTGTCTGTAGTTGAATTTGGTTTTTGATTCGGGTATTGGTTTTGAGTAAAGTAGTTTACTCGTAATTTGAAGATTTGGTTCACGTTGAATGGTTGAGTCCTTCAATGGGGATAGGATTATAACTCCCTCCTGAGTCCCGATCCAGATATTCCCTTGCAAGTTGGTTGCAGCTGAATTAATATTAGGCTCTTGATAAGCAACCTTGTCGTCTTCGCCCCAATACTCAAACGTTTCGCTATCGGGATCATAAATATCTATTCCTTCATTGCTAACAAGTACGATTCGTCCATCGATAGTACGGGCAATGCTGCGAATGGAGTTTGTTCTTAACCCGTTCATCTCGTTGATAGTTTTAAAATTTGAACCATCGTAGATGTAGATTCCCTTATCAGCGCTTGCAAGCCAAATTCTACCTTTCTGATCCTCAGTAATTGAATAGAAAACATGGCTAAAAAGGGTGTCGTGTTGCTCATGACAATTCTGAAACTTCCCGTTACTCATTAAAGCAACACCTCCACCATCAGTTCCAAACCACAACCTATTCTTTGAATCTATAAAGGAGTTGTATACATAATTAGATGTTAGGCCATTGTCGATGGATAATGTGGTGAATGACTTTGGTTTTTGTAAGTTGTAAAGTGATACACCACCCCCAAGGGTTGAGAAAAGGATAGAATCCTTTTTACCATTAATGGATATTACATTATTGTTTGCAAGTCCGTCGTTGGTATTGAATACTTCATAGGTAAGGTTTTCAGCATTGAAACGATAAACACCATAACCATATGTGCCTGACCATATATACCCTTTAGAATCGCAATAAACTGAGATAAAAGAGAGGAGACTGAACTTAGGGCCATCCAATACTCTTTTTGTGGTTATCTTCCCCATTTCCGAACGCATAACTTTATATAGCCCTTCCTGAGATGCAATCCAAATATTTCCTAGCTTGTCGAAGGTCAGTCCGAAAATGCTTTTGATGTTAAAATTATCGTGACTATCGAGAAATTCTATGCTGTTATTTTTTCGAAGCGTTAAACCTTCCCTAGATCCGATCCATATGTTATGCTCATGATCGAGGAAAATTGTTTTGGTTTGCAATCCCAGTAACCCATTGGACTTTTCATATGCTTTGTACCATGCTTTATCATTCGCATCGACATTAAGCTTTACTACACCTTTACTTTTTGTGCTTATCCATAACTCCTTGGGGTTAACAATAACAAAGTCGTTAATGCTTCCAAACTGCCAATTACTAATAAAATCAAAGGTTTTCTTTTCAATATTGTAGCTACAGATACCACCATCCTCCATGGCAATCCAAAGTTTATTATCAGATGTGTAGCAAAGATGTTTTACTATGTTATCGGGCAATCCATCGGACATGGTAATGCTTTTTACAATAGCATGCTTGGTTGTATCGTAAACATTGATACCCTTATCTGTAGCGATATAGATATTAGAGCCATCCCCTTGGACTATCGTGTAGGTGTAGTTGTCGAGCAACCCATCATCGGTATTTATATTGTAGATCCGTTTACGGTTTTCCCCTCCCCAATAGTAAACCCCTTCACCATAAGTGGAAAACCAAATGGTTTTTGATTTTGAAACGAGGAAACTCGATATTTCAACCTTACTCAATCCCTCTTCAGGTTTAAAAGGGGCAAAGATTTCACCATTG
>JAYTVX010000422.1:0-2314 GCA_043743775.1 Bacteroidales bacterium
TGGATACTACAAGGAACCTGAACTTACCAAAGAAATGTTTACACCTGATGGTTGGCTAAAAACAGGCGATCTTGGTGTCCTTAACTCTAAGGGGTATATTGAATTAAAGGGACGTTTAAAGAATATGATTCTTGGCTCTAGCGGAGAAAATATCTACCCCGAAGAGATCGAAGAGGTCATCAATAATCACGATTTAGTTTCCGAATCGCTTGTTTACGAGTTGAAAGGAAAGTTGATTGCCCGTGTCCATCTAAACTATGAAGCAATTGAGCATAAATACAGCCACCTTCGTGAAGCGGCATCGAGCATGCAGCAGACAGTTGATGTTATTATCGATGAACAGCTTGAGGAAATTAGAACTTATGTTAATTGTAGAGTATCAAATTTTTCGAGGGTTAACCTAATCATCGTTCAACCTGAGCCATTTGAAAAAACTCCCACGCTTAAAATTAAGCGATACCTTTATACTAGAGGATAATTTTTGATTCAAGAGAAAAAAATATAAGCCAAGGCTTATATTTTTAGCATCGATTCGAGGTTATAGAATTTATCGGTATAGTCATCCATAGCCCGTTGGATAAGTTCGTGCGCTTCTTCAATACCAAATGTGTGGGTAATCTCGCATCTACGTTTCTCACCGGGTAGATCCTTATAGGTTAAGAAATAATGTTTAAGCCTATCGATAACAAGGGGAGGACAATCATTTATATCAGTATAAGCCCCATAAACGGCATCCTTATTTAAAACGGCAATAATTTTATCATCAGCCTCATTATTGTCAATCATTCTAAAACCCCCAATAGGTCTGGCCCTTACTATTATATCACCATGCGTTATAGCTTTTTCAGTAAGTATACAAATATCTAGTGGGTCATTATCCCCATTTATATCCGCATTCCCTGTTTTTTCACGTGATAGTTCAGCAACCTTAGCGCCTGAATAGGTTTGTGGCAAAAAACCATAAAGGGCAGGTACAACATTAGAGTATTTCTGGGGTCTATCGAGCCTTAAGTACCCTGATACCTTATCCACTTCGTACTTTACAGTATCGGTAGGTACAACCTCAATAAAGCATGTAACCACCTCTGGTGCTTCTTCGCCAATATCAATACCATGCCAAGGATGAGATTTATAGCGCAATCCCATTAACTTACCTACAATGGGATCCATGCTGTTAACTTTAGCCATCTAAAAAAATTTTAAGTTATTTGAATATACAATTGCTCGGCTTTAATTCCGAAATCATAGTAACTCATCATTCGATGAAAATGTTCAATTATAGGAATTTTTTATAACCGTTCCATCACCTTCTCAAGTTTTACCCCTCTTGATCCTTTAAGCAGAACATAAGCATTCTTGATTGGATGATCGATTAAATAGGCTGAGCAGTTTTCAGCATCTTTAAAAAAGAGGCAATCCTTTGAGTTATCTTCAAAGTTTTTACCAATAAATATTATGGAGGAAAATCCTAAGGACTTTACTAAATCAGCAATACGCTTGTGCTCTTCAATTGAATGATCGCCCAGCTCCAACATCTCCCCCACAATTACAACCTTATTACTATTTTGGATTAAAGCAAAATTCTTTAAGGCCACCTCCATGCTGGATGGATTTGCGTTATAGGCATCTAGAATAACTGTATTGTGTTCAGTTTTCACTAGCTGCGATCTGCTGTTCGATGGAACATAACCCTCAATTGCTTCTTTGATTAAATCAAGCGAAATCCCCATGTACAGTCCAACCGTAACTGCTGCAAGAACGTTCTCGTAGTTATAGTCCCCAACCAATGAAGCTTGAATATGAATCGGTGAAATACCATCTAATGGTTTAATAACCAGGTTGAGGAAAGGGGTATTGCTTATGTGATCAATTACAATGCTATCTAAACCTGACCTGTATGGAATTGAAAAATCGTTTAATTCAAACCTATCAATAAGATCAACAAGAATGTTGTTGTCGGGATTATAAAAAATGATTCCTTTTGTCTCAGCAATTTTCTGATATAGTTCACCTTTTGTTCTCTTAATCCCTTCGAATGAACCAAATCCCTCAAGATGAGCTTTTCCAATATTTGTAATAATACCAAAATTAGGTTCTGCAATGGATGATAGGAGTTTAATCTCACCTGGGTGATTTGCCCCCATTTCTACAATGGCAATTTCAATGTCCTTTGTCAGAGAGAGTAGAGTTAACGGTACGCCAATATGATTATTTAAATTCCCCTGAGTTGCATATACGCTGTATTTTTTTGAGAGGACTGCCTTAATAAGTTCTTTTGTTGTAGTTTTTCCGTTAGTTCCAGTTATCGCTAATA
>JAYTVX010000423.1:0-2746 GCA_043743775.1 Bacteroidales bacterium
GAAGGTACAAATTGATTTTTTTGTATAAGATTTATTGATTCAACTTGTCGTGGCAGGATACCTCGCTCCACTATTGATATATCATCTAGGCAAACTCCAAAGCCCCAGTTTGAAACACCTTCGAATGCAATTTGACATTTTTGAACTTTAGCTCCATCAGGTAATATTATCTCATGATATGTCCAATTGGGTAGAGGTGCAGTATATGATTCAAGCGGAATCCATGGTTGTGAAGTATTATCGGTAGTACGATAGTAAACATTTAAATTATCGTTTGAACTTCCCCATGTATCCTGAGCGTGCCAAAACGTAATAACGGGTTTTATCGTTGTGTCAAGTCTTATTGCTTGGGTGATTAATCTTGATACGGCATTAAAACTTTCATCTACAAATATTGCATTATAAGAACCTGTATGAGCATGGGCAGGATATTTATAGGTAGGATTACTTATAGTCCATGAACCGCCATTCCAGAATCTCCAGAGACGCGATCCGGATGCTAATTCTTCATCCCACTTTACAGGTATATTTCCACCATTTTCAAAACCTTGCGATGGGAGTATTGTTTGGGGTTTTGCATTATAGGTATTCAATATAAGGAATACAATGCATAAAGAAGAAAAATGTAAACTTTTCATACTCAATATATTTTTACTTATTAATATGAAACGTATATTAGCATTATATTGTTTGTCTTTTTGTTTAGCATTCATCAAATATAGATTTTTTTTTATCTTTGGATAGATTTAAGTAAACATTATCTTAACAGCTTCGTAAACGATATCTAAGTTGTTATATTTATTTATTAGAATATGCACAGATATAGATCATTAATCAAAGTTACTATATTTTTATTAATATCTCTATATTCTTTGGGCTTGAGTGCCCAAACTGATTCTGAATTTTGGTTTGTTGTACCCGAAATAACAATCAATCATGGAACTCCTGGAGGAAGGCCTGCATACTTAAGATTTGCAACAGATACGACAGCGACTATAACGGTTAGCATGCCAGCAAACAGATTTGATGCCATATTAAACCCAACTGGATTTAAAGATATTGTGATACCCAATATTCCTCAACATTCAAGCTATAGTCTCGATTTATCTGACTTTATCGCTAAAACGAATGGTTTAGGAACCTGGGTAGATCAAAATATCCTCGAGAATAAACCTCCTACCTTTCCTACAGAAGTAAATAAAAAAGGGCTTTACATTAAATCAGAAATTCCAGGTACACCAGGTTCAAAAAGTTTAATTACGGCATACTATGAGGTAAACAATTCTTTTAATGGAGAAATCTGGGCGCTTAAAGGGAAGAATGCCTTAGGCACAAACTTTTATGTTCCTTTCCAACAGTTAACAGCTAATGGGGACTATGGTGGTGCTCCTGATGGAAATGCTGCACAACCGTATTCTTCAATTGAAATTGTGGCAACAATGGATGGAACTACTGTTAATGTTACACCACCAACCAATGATGCTGAATATTGTGTTGGTGGAATTCCAATTACTGCTGGTACTACAAAGATATTTACTCTCAATAAAGGTGAAACGATAACAATATTCCCCAAAAATAGTTTAAGTACAACTCGTGCTACACAGCTTGCCGCACAACAACCTGGTAAGAGGTTGGCTGGAACTCATGTTACTTCAAATAAGCCCATTGCTATATCTCTAAAGGATGACTCAATCAATCATACAAGTGGAAGCTGTAAAGATGCCTTGGGGGATCAACTAATTCCTGTAAATGTTGCCGGTGTTGACTATATCTGCAATCGGACATTCTTAAATACCGAAGATAATGTTATTGTAGTTGCAACCCAAAACCTAACTGATATTTACGTTAATGATGTTAAGAAGAATGGGGCTGCACTTAACGCTGGGCAACAGTTTAGGATATCTCTCAACCCTGTTGATTATCCACTTAACTTCATAAAAATTTCATCAAGACCAAACTCTCTCTCCGCTATCTATCGTCCAATAATTGTTTACCATATTGGAGGGTTTGGTTGTGAGGTTGGAGCAGCAGTTGTTCCTCCAATTGATGTTTGTACAGGAAGCACAAGCGTATCCTTTAGCCGTTCAAATGCTACCCCATTTTACCTAACTATGATGGTTAGACTGGGTGCTCAGGATGGTTTTTCCCTTGATGGTATTCTTCAAACGAATGCTAATTTGATTAAACCAAGTGACTTTGTATTAGTACCAGGAACCAGCTGGATGGTTGCCAGATTTGGGATTAACCCAGCAGGTATCTCTTTAGCCAATATAAATGTTGGGCAGCATAAAATTACCAATAGTAAGGATGTTTTCCATCTTGGTATAATTAATGGTGATCTAAATACAACCTGCTGGTTTGGCTACTTTTCCGATTTTAATATTTTCAATCCACCTGCTTTTGTTGTAGAAACAGGTTCTACAGGAGGTAAACTTTGCTATGGCTCTTCAGTCCAACTTTTCTCAAGTGGGGGTACACATTACAGTTGGTCTCCAGATGATTTTTTAAGTAATCCTAATGTACCCAAACCCTTCGCTAATTTTATAACTAAATCGATAAAATATACAGTAACTATAAGTGGTGTATGTAATTTAACAGCTACTCGTGATGTTAACCTAATTGTGGCTTCGCAGGTTGAACCTAAATTTACAACAGATTTATTTTCGGGTTGCGCACCATTTACTTTCAACATTATTAATACTTCTATTGGTTCAGGCCATAATTTTTGGGATTTAAATAGTGATGG
>JAYTVX010000424.1:0-32084 GCA_043743775.1 Bacteroidales bacterium
AAATTGGTTTTCAAATCGTTGCTCGATAATAAAACGCTACAACGAAACAATATCAAGCATTTCAAAGAACTTATAATTAAAACAACGCAACGCTAGTGAGTATTAAACATTAAATTCTTATTTTCAATATAAGAAATTATTTTTTTAATACCAGAAAAATTTAATAGTGGTTCACCACCATAAAATCCAAAATAAATTGGTTTGCCTCGTGAAATATTTAATTTATCATCATTAAAAAGTGTTACTAAATAATCGATAAGTGAATAAGCGTATTCTAAGTTTATATTTGTGTTGGTATTGGGTCTATTTCGAGAATAGTACATACCAAAAATACAATATGTGCAGTTTAAATTACATTTTTTTGTTACTTCAAAATCAACACATTGTGTATTTGCAACAGCCTTTAAAATTAATTCGGAGTTATATCTACCTCCCAGTGTTTTTTTTATTTCATTATTTCTCAAAAAGTTAATTATATGAGTTCTTTTTAATTTATAATAATCTATTTTTTTTCTATTCTTATTTGATTCAATTCTACTTTCGGGTAAAAAGAAAAATAAATTACTATTTAATAGAAAATAAGAACCTCCTTTTTGGCTTTCACATTTTAATTTTAACATCTTTCTTAATTTATTAAATGAGTGGTCAAAATGACCACCCATTTAATGTTAATAATTTTGTCTTATTGGTGTCCTGATTTTTGAGCAGCCTTAGCATCTTCAGATGTACAAAGTTCAATACCTCCACTGCAAAGGCAACCTAAACAAATTTCTGGTGCATTTCCACCACTAATCTTGGCGAGCTTTTGCTTTGATAACTTGTCAAGATTGGTTAATTTAATTTTCTTCATTTCTAAATAGTTTTAATTAAACAATAGTTAATAAATGCTTCTGAGAACTGTTAACCGGTTAACAGTTTTCGTACATCAAATGTATAACCCTTCCGTCTACTATAATGGACGGAAGCAATTTCTTATATGCTTAACAACATATTACAAATGTTATGGAAAATGTGCTTACCCTTACAAGGCTTTGCAGTGTACTTTAAGCCACCTTGACGATATATTGATATAACATACTGTTTATTAGTATATTACCCCCCACGCGGTCACCGGCAACTTCTGCGTAATCTATTAAAGTTGTCGCTGAAATATTCGTTATGCTTGTGCAAGGTTCAATAACTAGTATTATTCGAGCAGGTGAGTCGTAATAAAATGTACATCTTGTTCGGCTGTAACAGATTGTAAGTCCCAACGCCTGTGCATGATTAATGGTGATGTACAATTCGCTTCGGCTTACCCCTAATTTTTGTGCAAATTCGGTGGGAGTGCCAGTACACTGCCCATCAATCAGGCTATTAAAGAGGTTTATTTTATTCTGTATTTCAAATAGATTCATATTAAACTGATGTTTGCAAATGTGTATTTATTAATCAGTTTAATAGGAAATGGTAAAGAATTGTTACCCTTTAAGGATAAGAAGTTAATAATCAGCAGACAAGTTTATAAGTTTAAAAATCAATCCCATACTTCTCCAGCCTACGATCGAGCGATTGACGGGTGATGTTCAGAAGCAGTGCGGCTTCCCCTTTTTTATAATCGGCCTTTTGAAGAGCCTTGACGATTAATCGCTTTTCAGCTTCATCCAAATCGAATAGGTCTTCAATCTCGTGGTCGATAGCAATTTCATCATCAACCATTGGTAAGCCGGGGAAGAATTTAAGCGATAGCTTACCCCCATCGCTAAGGATTAGCGCACGCTCTACCATATTTCGAAGTTCCCTAACATTCCCCGGAAAGTAGTAAGCAGTTAATGCCTTAACCACTGATGAATCGACCGAAGGAATCTTTTTATTTAACTTTTGCGACATCAACTGCAAGAAATAATCTAGAAGTATTGGAATATCCTCTCTCCTCTCACGAAGCGGTGGAATCGCTATCTCGAATGAATTCAATCGATAGTAAAGATCATTCCTAAATTTATTCTCTTCTAAAAGTTTCTGTAAATCCTGATTTGTAGCGGCGATTATTCGGACATCAACCGAAATATCGTTATTCGACCCAATACGACGAATCTTTTTATCCTCTAATACCCTAAGCAATTTACTCTGCATGGGTTGCTGCATATCGACGATTTCGTCGAGGAAGAGGGTACCTCCATTAGCAATCTCGAACCATCCTATTTTTTCCTCATTAGCACCCGTAAAAGCTCCTTTTTTATGCCCAAAAAATTCGCTTTCGAAAAGAGAATCTGGGACTGCTGAGCAGTTGACAGCATGAAAATAAGAATTATTCCGTGAGCTAAGATAATGTATCCCTCGTGCAACAAGTTCTTTTCCTGTTCCGCTTTCACCTGTAATTAAAACAGAGGTTGAGTCAGCCTTGGCAACCTTTGTCATTAAATCAACAACCTGTTTTATGGCTTTACTCGTACCCATAATCTCATAACCAACACTTTCCCGAAGCTCCTTGGAAACAAGAGCATAAGAATGCTCTACCTCCTTGAATTTATAGCTTAGGTTAATGTATCGCTTGGTACGCTGAATAGCAGCTTTCATATCAATTAACCTGAAGGGTTTAGGAAAGAACTCAACGGCTCCATACCGCATTGCCTGTATTACAGCATCCATATCACCATGACCAGTAATCATAATCACCTCAATATCGGGGTATAATTCTTTAACCTTTTGCAATACTGCGATACCATCCATCTCCGGGAGTTTAAGGTCGAGGATGATTATATCTACTTCTGTTTGTTCAAGAATTTCGAATGCCACAGAAGGTTTCGCTGCAAGATGGACAATAAAATTATCGGTTTCGAGAAACTCTTTTATCTCATCACGAAATACCCTTTCATCATCAAGAACAAGAATATTTAAAGTCTCCATACACACTAACTTTTAGGAATAACTATTTCGAAAACAGAAAAATCACCGAGGCTACTATCAACTCTAATCTCGCCAAGGATATCCTTAATAAAACCATAGGCAATTGAAAGACCTAAACCTGTGCCCTTCTCCTCGTTTTTAGTGGTAAAGAAAGGATCATAGATCTTCTCTAAAATTTCAGGACGAATGCCAATTCCATTGTCCCAAACGCTAAAAAAAACATTCTGCTCGTTTACCCACGATTTAATTACAATTCGTTTCTGGTAACCTACAACACAATGCTGTCTATCCTTCTCATCCACTGCATGCTTAGCATTAGATAGTAGGTTTAGAACTACTTGCTCAAGTTTAAACTTATCGCCAATAATAATGCACACCTCTTTACAAAGATGGTATTCAATATTAACATTATGGGTTTGATATTGAGTACTTACCATCAATAGCGCACTTGATATAACCTCATTAACATCAACTCCTTCGAGCGTATTTGGCTTTTGTGTACGAGAAAAAATTCTAATATGGTCGATAATTCTCTTAATCCGATCAACATTATCGAATAGCGTCGAAATCTTTTCTTTAAGATAGTTTTCGGTATAATTTTTATCGCTGACCTTGAGCAGTATATTATCGAGTCCCATAGATATACCTCCAAGGGGTTGATTGATCTCATGAGCAATACCCGCTGCAAGGGTTCCAAGTGATTCCAGTTTCGATTTTTGCGAAAGCAATTGTTGCTGTTTCTCCTGTTTCTTAATCTCCTGAATCATTCTCTTCTCGAGGTCCTTATTGATCTCAACAATTCTTTGCTCGGCTTCCCTCTGCTTACGAACCTCTTTATGCTTTGATTGGTACAGCAGGACTAAAAAGATAATGAGAATAAAGAAAGTAATCGCCACTGCTATAAGAATTATGGTCTGGTATCGATTCTTCGATAGCTGCAGTTTTTGTATTTCGCTCCCTTGCCTTAAGATTTCATTTTCCCGCTCCTTCTGGCTTATATCATAAAGTATTTGAAGCTTTGCAAGTTTTTCGCCACTCTCCTCATTGTAGATTGAATCTCGGATATCAGCCCAAAGTTTATAGAAGGCAAGTGCATCCCGATATCGCCCTTCAGACTCGCTAATCAGCGATAAATACTGGTATACATCTGCAGCAGTTGCATAAAGATTATCCCCTTTAGCAATGGTTAATGCCCTATTCAGGTAATTGGTTGATGTTGGATAATCGCCCGAAACATAATAACATCTTGATATCTTAACAAGGCTTGTTACAATTCCTTGAACATTTTTAATTTCCTCTGAGATAGTAAGTTGTTTACTAAAATAATATCGAGCTTGATCAAACTTTCCAACCTCAAAGTTTACATCACCAATACCCTGTAAAGCGTAAGCAATTTCGACGGAGTCCTTCACATCACTTCCAATAATTAAAGCCTTGGTATAGTAAACCAAAGCGCTATCCATTCTTTGAACGAGATAGAATGAAAGGGCAATATCACGCTGAATTTTTCCAAATTCAGATGAATCTCTGTAAGCCAAGGCTAACTTTGAAGCTTTTTTATAGGCCTCGAGACTTTGCTGAAACTCCCCGAGATTTTTATAGGATAAACCTAAATTATTAAAGCAAGTAGTTTTTAAAGATTTTTGTTCCCTCGTTAGATTACCTTCCCCGATAATTTGCAAAACCTTTGAAAACTGAGCAATTGCATTTTTGTAGTTTCCCTTTTTTAGGTGGATTTGCCCAAGGCTCATTAGAACTTCAGTTTGCAAATGGTAATCCCGAAGTTCAACGGCAAGTGAATATGCTCGATCGAGAAAACTCAATGCCATTTCGGGATTTCGTTCATAGACGTAAACCTCCGATATGCCGATAAGAACCTTTGCCTGTTCTTCGCGCATATTAAACTTCTCGAATTGACCTAATGCACGATTATAGTATCGAAGAGCATTCTCAATGTTTGCTATTTTAAAGTTGGCTTTCCCCATGATCCAAAGCGCTTGGGCTTCATGCAATGGTTTACCTAACTTTTTAGACTGAAGTAACACTTGAAGTCCAAAATCTATTGCCCTATCGGGATTAATGTTAATGTAGTTCTCGCTAAGCTGTAGAAGAAGATCCAACTTATCCTCACCAATCGCTCTATTTGCAGTTGATTCCAGGCTATCAAGAGTATTCTGTCCTGATATATTTATAGTTAATAGCAGAGCTGCAATTAATAATGTCAATCTATGTCGAGCTAATAGAGCCATTCCGTTCAAAATTCTTCACTAATATAACTTCATTTCACAAGAAAATAAACTTCTTAAACAGTTTATTAATACAATTATAATGCTTTAGACTAATAGAGTGGTTGAATATTAAACCATTAACAAGTTACGTTGTTATTATTGACAGTTTATATTTTTTTTGGGTTAACACTAAAAGAAAGACAGAACCAATTACCTTTGCAAACCAACCCTTTTCATGTATTAAATATTTCATTTATGGGCAATTCAAACGGTTCGATTTTTAAAAACTACCTATCCCTAGTAAAATTCAGTCATACTATTTTTGCTATGCCTTTTGCATTAATTGGATTCTTTTTGGCTTATCGAACTTCACCAACGAACTTCAGCTGGCAACTCTTAGGCCTTGATATTCTTTGTATGGTTTTCGCTCGAAATTCAGCGATGAGTTTTAATCGGTTTATCGATAGATATATCGATAAGAAAAATCCAAGAACATCGGAGCGAGAGATTCCTAAAGGAGTTATTTCTGCTAAATCAGCAATCCTTTTCACAGTCTTAAATTCGATACTTTTTATTATTACAACTTGGTTTATGAATAGCCTAGTTTTTTTTCTGTCTCCTATTGCTCTAGCAGTCATTCTCCTTTATAGCTTTACGAAGAGATGGACAATTCTTTGCCATTTAATCCTAGGTCTAGGACTTTCGCTAGCACCCCTTGGAGCCTACCTATCAGTCACAGGACGATTTGAATTAATTCCAATTCTCTATTCGTTGATTGTTTTGTTTTGGGTTGGTGGTTTTGATATTATCTACTCTCTTCAGGACGAGGAGTTTGATAAAAGTGAATTATTGAAATCCATCCCTGCTGCAATCGGTTTAAAGAATGCATTATGGATCGCTTCATTTTTCCATATAATCACAGCTTTCCTCGTTTTAGTTGTGGGTTTAATACTCGAGGCAGGAATTTGGTATTGGTTAGGATCGTTCATCTTTATTGCATTGTTGGTATACCAGCACTCGATTGTAAGCCCTAAAGATATTAAAAGAGTAAACCTAGCCTTTGCAACAACCAATGGGATTGCGAGCATTATCTTTGCAATATTTAATATTCTGAATTTCTTACTCTAATACTAGTTTTGTGGGTATTAGGTACTCTAACTTTTTGAGTTCCATTCCTTAATGTTGAAATAATGGAGTGATGAATTATTTCCTGCCTGACGGCATACAGGAACGTAAAAGTTTCGCAATTCTGTTTTTCCATTATTTTAATACTGAATTTGTCGTGCTCCGCAGCACCCAAGTTCCATCGCACCATTCATCCAATATTCCATCATTCCCCTCTTTTCGCTTGCTTTTTTTCACCTTTTAACGTAGGTTTGTGGAGTTAAACTTTTATAACACTCAATGAGGATTCAGATTCATTTTATTTTTACTACAAAATCGGTATTCCGTAATATCAAGAATAGGGATACCTTCTAATCGTTTTGCCCCACTCATATCATTTTCAAATCTCTTAGTATTAACAATTAAAAAAATAATCGTCTTATGGAACTACCATTTGCCGAATCGTATAAAATAAAAATGGTTGAATCGATCCATCGTAGCACCCGCGAAGAACGCGTGCAGTGGATTAAAGAAGCTAACTACAACCTTTTCAACCTAAAAAGCAGTCAGGTTTTCATCGACCTGCTAACCGACTCTGGAACCGGTGCAATGAGCGACCGCCAGTGGGGAGCAATAATGACTGGCGATGAGAGCTATGCAGGTGCTTCATCGTACTATAACCTAAAAAAAGCCATTAAGGATATCCTTGGTTTCGAACACTTTATGCCTACCCATCAAGGACGTGCTGCAGAGAATGTTCTTTTCTCAGTACTCGTAAAGGAGGGTGATTGCGTTCCAGGTAACTCTCACTTTGATACAACCAAAGGCCATATCGAGTTTCGCAAGGCACATGCAATTGATTGCACTATTGATGAAGCTGCAGATACAGAACTTTACCACCCATTCAAGGGGAATGTCGATCCGGAGAAGCTAGAGAAATACCTTTCGGAAAATGCGTCAAAAGTTCCATTTGTAATTGTTACAATAACTAACAATACTGCAGGTGGACAGCCAGTTTCGATGGAATGCTTAAAGGAAACCCATAGGGTTGCCAAAAAGTATAACAAAATGGTAGTTTTCGATTCTGCCCGCTTTGCCGAGAATGCCTACTTCATCAAGATCAGAGAAAAAGGGTATGAGAACAAAACAATCAAAGAGATTGTCCTTGAAATGTTCTCGTATGCTGATGCAATGACTATGAGCAGTAAAAAGGATGCAATTGTCAATATCGGGGGTTTTATTGCCATGCGCGATCAGGAGCTCTGGAGCCAATGCTCGGTCTTCAATATTATGTTCGAAGGTTATGTTACTTATGGGGGTATGGCCGGCCGCGATATGAATGCATTATCGGTTGGACTCGATGAAGGAACCGAATTCAGCACGCTCGAAACGCGTATAAAGCAAGTTGAATATCTTGGAAATCGCTTGATTGAATTTGGCGTTCCATTCCAATCCCCATCGGGTGGTCATGCTATATTTGTAGATGCGAATAGGGTATTGCCCAATATCCCAAAGGAACATTTTAGGGCTCAAACGCTAGGCATTGAACTTTACCTTGAGGCAGGTATCCGTGGTGTTGAAATTGGTGCAATTATGGCCGATCGCGATCCCATTACCCGTGAGAATCGCTACCCAAAACTTGAGTTTCTTCGACTTGCAATCCCCCGTAGGGTTTATACCAATAACCATATGGATGTTGTTGCTGTTGCATTAGCAAATGTTTTTGAGCGTCGGGCTCAAATAACCAAAGGTGTAAAAATTGTTTGGGAAGCACCGATTATGCGACACTTTACCGTAAAATTGGATAGAGCTTAAACGGTCCTTTAAAATTTCATTAGCCACGAATTCACGAATTAGAATAGATAATCGTGTATTCGTGGCTTTTATATTCCAAGTTATTTGTCAAATCTATAAGACCTTTGGGTAGTTTAAACTTTGAATTAGAATTTTGATAAAAATACCCACCTTTGCACTCTAAAATATTTTCATGAAGGATTTAACTAAGGGAAACGAGGCTAAACTGATATTCCAATTTGCAGTCCCAATGCTACTGGGCAATGTATTCCAACAACTTTATCAAATCGTTAATAGCATTATCGTTGGTCGATTTCTTGGAGAAAAAGCATTAGCTGCAGTGGGCGCCTCGGTTCCAATTATTTTTACGCTTATTGCACTTATTATTGGTTTCGGCATTGGAGCATCTGTAGTAATATCCCAATATTTCGGGGCAAAAGATTTAGAGAAAGTTCGTCGAGCTTCGGATACCATTAATATCACCCTATTCTTTGCAGGAATAACCCTTTCAATAATTGGTATTCTCTGCAGTGGTTGGATATTTCAACTCTTGCAGCTACCCCAAGAGTTGATGCACGATGCTAAGCTATACCTAAATATTTACCTCTCGGGTCTAGTTGTCATGTTTGGTTTTAATGGAACAACAGCTATACTCCGTGGAATTGGAGATTCAAAAACGCCTCTATACTTTTTGATCGTCTCAGTTATCATCAATATCTTTCTTGATCTTCTTTTCATTTTGGTATTCAAATGGGGAATTACAGGAGCAGCTCTATCAACCGTAATATCGCAGATATGTGCATTTGCAACAGCAATTATCTATCTCAATCGCAACCACCATATTATTCGTTTTAATTTAAGACTGATTCATTTCGATAAGCTAATTTTCTGGCAAAGTTTTAAAATTGGACTACCTACTGGGATTCAACAAACATTTGTTGCACTAGGCTCAATGGCTTTGATGGGAATAGTTAATACTTACGGAACTATTGTAATTGCAGGGTATACTGCTGCAATGCGAATTGATCAACTAGCGTTATTACCAGCTATAAACTTTTCTGCAGCCCTTTCGGGGTTTGTAGGGCAAAATATGGGCGCAAACAAGATATCGAGGATAAAAGCAGGTTTACGGGCTACCTTTTTAATGTCTGCCGCTGTATGTTTAATTATTACAATTGTGGTCGTATTCTGGGGCGACAATATAATGGCTATGTTCACCACCAACCCTGAGGTTGTTAAGGTTGGACATAAATACCTGATAATCGTAAGTCTTTTCTATATATTCTTCTCAACTATGTTCACCTATAGCGGAATGCTTAGAGGTGCAGGTGCTACGCTAGTCCCAATGTTTATCACCCTGTTCTCCCTTTGGTTAATTCGAATTCCGTTAGCCTATTTTTTGAGTCACCATACTAGCCTTGGCGTAGAGGGAATCTGGTGGTCGATTCCAATTGCATGGTTTATGGGAACTGTGGGTTCATATATCTACTATAAAATGGGTACCTGGAAGAAAAAAGCGATTACCCACATTAAACCAGAGGTTCTTCAGGAAGAAGTTGGGTAAACTTAATTCTTAAAATTATTGTTGACACTAATTAGAGTATGTCCATAAACTCGTCATTGCAAACGAAGTAAAGCAATATTAGATTTTGCTTCGAAAAAAAACCTCGCAATGATGCAATTGGTTGACTTTATGGACAGACATTAATAAGAGTAAAGACCCTAAGTTGGTCTTAATCTCTAAAAAAACTACATTTGCCTAATAAATATAGATACCATGCTGATATCAATGACAGGTTTCGGAAAAGCCGAAGTTCAAGTTAACGGAAAGAATATTACCGTCGAAGTTAAATCGCTTAATAGTAAACAGCTCGATTTGAATGTTAAAACACCGATGATCTATCGCGATCGTGAGTACGACATTCGTAACCTACTTGCGACTAAACTTATCCGAGGCAAAATTGATTTTTACATCAATTACGAAGAAAAGAAAGAGAATTCCTCGCTGCCTATCAATGCTGGTATTTTCAAATCATACTATCAACAAATTCAGAAAATATCGGAAGATTGTAATATCTCCCTTTCCGAAGAACCCATTTTTCAAACTATTCTACGTTTACCTGATGTGCTAAAGGTTGAAAAGGTGGAGGTTAATGATGAGGAGTGGAAAGCTCTATTCACCTGTATTGATGCGGCCATTGAGAAGATGATTCAATTCAGACAGCAGGAAGGTAAAGCACTGGAAAAGGATATTACTGAACGTGTTCGTCTTATCGAGAATTTGCTTGAAAAAATTGAACCTTTCGAGAAGCAGCGTATCGAAACGGTTAAGGAGCGATTGCTCGATAATCTTAAAAATTTAGCTAAAGAGATAAAAATTGATAACGACCGATTTGAACAAGAAGTTATCTTCTACTTAGAAAAGATGGACGTGACCGAGGAAAAGGTTCGCCTCCGAAACCATTGCGAATACTTTATCAGCACAGTGAACGAGGAACTACCTGTTGGACGAAAACTAGGATTCATTCTGCAGGAGATGGGTCGTGAAATCAACACTTTAGGCTCAAAAGCGAACCAAGCCGATATTCAAAAGTTCGTTGTACTCATGAAGGATGAGCTAGAAAAAATTAAGGAACAATCGTTGAATATCCTTTAAATACCGACAAACTATCAACGAACAACTATCAACTGTCAACTCATATCATGCAAGGTAAACTACTTATATTTTCAGCTCCATCAGGTTCTGGAAAAACAACCATTGTTAAGCACCTGCTAAACACATTTACAACCATTGAATTCTCAATCTCTGCATGTAGTAGAACAAAACGAAATGGTGAAACAGATGGTAAGGATTACTATTTTCTGAGCGTTGATGAATTTAAACGTCGAATTGCCAATGGTGATTTTGTTGAATGGGAAGAGGTTTACCCTGACTCATTTTACGGTACGTTGAAATCTGAGATTGAACGTATATGGGCAAAAAATCATGTGGTAATTTTCGATGTTGACGTTCAAGGGGGTATCAACCTAAAAAAGAAGTTTAGCGATAGTGCACTTTCTATTTTTGTTATGCCTCCATCAATTAACGCTTTAAAGCAAAGGTTAGAGGCAAGGGGTACTGAAACATTAGAATCGTTGAATAAACGCGTGGGTAAAGCTGCTGAAGAGATGACTTTCGCCAACCAATTCGATACGATTCTGATTAACGATAATCTTGAAAAATCATATAAGGAAGCCGAGAATTTGGTTAGAACTTTTATAAATTCGTAAGAATGAAAGTAGGGCTATACTTCGGTTCATTCAATCCTGTCCATAACGGTCATTTAGCAATAGCTAACTATATAGTTGATTTCACCGAAGTTGATGAACTATGGTTTGTTGTTAGCCCCCAAAATCCTTTAAAGGATAAGGAGATTCTTGCCCCCGATTATCAGCGACTCGAGATGGTGAAAAGAGCAATTCCTATAAACGAGAATCGATTTATGGTTTGCGATATTGAAATGACCATGCCAAAGCCATCCTATACAATCGACACCTTAAAAGCATTAGAGAAAGAATACCCCGATAAACATTTTTATGTCATCCTTGGCTCTGATTCGATGGATTCCATCACAAAATGGAAAGATTATATTGAGCTAATTAATAACCACAAAATTTTTGTTTACCCACGCGAAGGGAGCAATATTGAGGAACTTGCAAAGACCTACCCGATAAGAATAATCAATGCACCATTGGTAGACTATTCTTCAACCTCAATAAGGCAAAGTCTTGAACAGGGGAAAGATGTTCGGAGTCTTATTCCTGATAGCGTTTTAGATTATATAAAAGATTTAAGGTTATATCAAACAAAATAACAGCCCTTGGGTTGTTTCAAAAAAAGCATAAAATGAGCAATTTCGATCAAGGATTAAAATATCTATCCGAAGGAAATATTGATAAGGCAGAATACTCGTTCAGCCAGGCAATAAAGGAAAATGAACAAGATGCAAATGCTTGGTTCCACAGGGGAAAAGTGAATAGGTTGAAGGGAGATCTCATTGCAGCCCTAAACGATTTTCATAAAACCGTTGATATCGATCCAGATCACATCGAAGCAAAGGTTTCCATTGAGATGATTAATAGTATCCTTGTGTTCCGCAATCCCGATTTACTCAATCATTAAGAAGTGACTTAAGTACTTGGAGTGCCTAGAAGACTTAAAGTACTTTCCACTTAAACTTTAGGCATTCTAGGCACTCAAGGCACTTTAAGTACTTATTTTTTATCAAACCTAAAGTTACGGGGAAGGAAAGTTAACCTCAACGATTGGTCGTAAGTAATGTAGCTCCAAATCCAGTTAATGAGAATTAGGATCTTATTCTTTGCACCGAAGATTGAACGTAGATGGATGAACATCCAAGCAAACCATGCTATTAATCCTTGGAATTTAATGTATTTCAGATCAACCACTGCTTTATTACGACCAATGGTAGCCATAGTACCCCAATCGAAATAGCTGAAGGGCTTAGGGCTTCTCCCCTTTTTTGCATTGATTAGATTACGTGCAAGATTCCGTGCCGATTGAATGGCAACCTGTGCAACCTGAGGATGTCCCATTGGTCTTTCTTCTGATATCATACAAGCGATATCACCAATCGCAAAAATATCCTGATGCCCTTTTACCTGATGGAAATCGTCAACAAGCAATCGCATCGATCGGGTATTTACTTCAGGTGTAAAACCTTGTATAGCATTACCCTTGATACCCGCAGCCCATATTAAAGTTTTTGATCTAATTGGATCCTTTCCTTTAAGTTGAATTGTTGTCCCATCGTAATCAACTACCTGAGTTTCCTTCATCACCTCCACACCAAGTTTTCTTAAGAACTTTTCAGCTTTCACCGAAGAGATTTCTGATAATCCGCTTAGGAGCCTTGAAGTAGCTTCAATCAATATTATCCTAATCTTACTGCAGTCAAGTTCTGGATAGTCTTTTGGGAAAACGTATCGCTTCATCTCAGCAAATGCTCCTGAAAGTTCAACCCCGGTAGGTCCTCCACCAACAATAACAATATTCTCAAATTCTTCTAACTTTTCGGGATTTGTATTAACCAATGCATCCTCAAGGTTATGAAGAATTGCGTTTAGAATTTCTAATGATTCAATAACACTTTTCATCGTTTGAGAGTACTTCTCAACATTAGTCAAACCAAAGAATGAAGTGGTTGCACCTTGAGCCAAAACAAGGTAATCATAGCTTAAAGAACCAATTGTAGTTTCAATAGTTTTTTCTTCTGGATTAACCTTAACGACCTCAGTAATCCGAATAATTGCATTCTTTTGGTTTTGCAGTAATTTACGAATTGGAAAAGAGATATCCCTTGGCTCCAAACCAGCAGTGGCAACCTGATAAAAAAGGGGTTGAAATTGATGATAATTGTTTTTATCAATAAGAACTACCTGAAAATTTGTTTTTCTTAGCTGTTTTGCCATCTCAAGCCCAGCAAAACCACAGCCTATAATGACAACCCGTTCCTGTCCTGTATTTGGAATATTAAGCATTGATTCCATAAGATTCTGTTTCCTTCAATTAATAATACAACTGTTATTAGAAGAACAGTAAAAAAAGAATTTCGTTCAAAAAGTTAAACAAATCTAGCAGTAATTAACGTAAGTTCAATATAAGAATATTGATTGCCTCTGAGAAATAAGAATAGATAAGCCACGAATTCACGAATGAAGACAAATTCGTGCATTCGTGGCCATTTATTAAAAAACCCCGCATAAATGCAGGGTTTATGAATAATGTGAGATCAACTACTATTTCACTTCTTCAATAATTACCATTCCACGAGTAATTGCCTTCTCGTTCATTGGAATTAGATGATGATGCCTTTCAGGCAAAGATTTCTTTAATCCCTTGATGACGTTTTCCAACTTTACAATTGGTTTTATCTTCAGGAATGCGCCAAGAACAATCATATTAAATGATTTTGCACTTTGCATCCTTGCAGCTTCTTCAGCAGCATCAACCTTATAAATTGTGATATCCTTACGGGTTGGTGGATGAATAATACCATTGGGATCATAAATCAGAGTACCACCCTTTTTCACACTCTTCTCAAACTTATCCATCGATTGCTGGTTAAGAATGATGGCTGTATCGTATTCCATTAGGATGGGTGAACTGATACGGTTATCGCTAAGGATTACAGTTACATTGGCTGTTCCACCACGCATTTCAGGACCATATGAAGGCATCCAAGAAACTTCCTGATCCTGCATAATTCCTGAGTAGGCAAGTATTTTACCCATTGATAGAACACCTTGACCACCAAATCCTGCTATTATAATTTCTTCTGTCATGTTTTCGCCGTTTTTTTGATTCAACCTTAAAACTATTTATTCGTCCTTAAGATCACCAAGTTTGTAAAATGGAAACATATTCTCAACCATCCACTCGTTCGATTTAACAGGTGAAAGTTTCCATCCTGAGCTACAGGTAGAAACAACCTCAATAAACGATACACCCTTTTTATTACCTACGTTATCAAAAGCTTTCATTAAAGCTTTTTTACATTTACGAACCGCAGCAGGTGTATGAACCGACTGACGGGTTACATAAGTAACTCCAGGTAGTTGAGCAATAAGTTCGGTAATTCTTAATGGGTAACCATTCAGTTTAACGTCACGACCATAAGGTGTAGTTGCAGTTGGCATCCCGATAAGGGTTGTAGGGGCCATTTGACCACCAGTCATACCATAGATACCATTATTGATAAAGATAACAACTATATTTTCACCACGGTTGCAAGCATGAATAATCTCGGCAGTTCCAATGGAAGCTAGATCACCATCGCCTTGATAAGAAAACACATACTTTTCGGGTTTAAGCCTTGCAATAGCAGTAGCCACAGCAGGAGCACGACCATGAGCAGCTTGCTGCCAGTCGATATCTAAAAAATTATAGGCAAGAACGGAGCAGCCTACCGGACAAACACCTATGGTCTGTTCTTGAATGTCCTTCTCTTCTATAACCTCTGCAAGAATTTTGTGAACAACGCCATGGCTGCAACCAGGGCAGTAAGACATTACATTATCTGTAAGAATCTTTGATTTGCTATAAACCAGATTCTCTGGTTTCATGATTTCCTTGATATCTGCCATGACTATTTCCCTTTAATAATTTGTTCTTCTAAAGCCTCTACAACCTCATTTGGGTTTGGTACAATACCCCCTAAACGACCAAAATGTTCAACAGGTACTTTTCCGCTAACGGCTAAACGAACATCTTCAATCATCTGTCCTGCGCTCATCTCAACAGTTAAGATACCTTTAATTTGGCCAAGCATTGCCTGAATTTGCTTTGTTGGATAAGGGAATAGAGTGATTGGTCTTAGAAGACCCACCTTAATTCCTTTAGCCCGAGCAATCTCAATAGCTTTCTGACAGATACGGCTCGATGAACCGTAAGCGATAAAAAGGTATTCAGCATCATCACAGGCTATCTTTTCGAATCGTACTTCATTCTCTGAAATAACTTTGTACTTCTCGATTAGCTTGTGGTTAAACTTCTCCTGACGGTTTGAATCCAGCTCAAGCGAAGTGATAATATTATATTTACGATTCGGTTTTTTTCCAGTGGTTGCCCATGAACCGTGCATTTTTTCAATCTCTTCGTCGGTCCAACGTGGTTTAAAATCGCAAAGTTCTACTTTCTCCATCATCTGGCCAATAACGCCATCAGATAGAATCATAACCGGATTGCGATATTTAAAAGCAAGGTCAAAACCAGTACCCACAAAATCGTTCATCTCCTGAACAGAAGCTGGAGCAAGAACGATTAATTTATAATCGCCATGTCCACCGCCCTTAACCGCTTGAAAATAGTCACTTTGAGCAGGTTGAATGGTTCCTAATCCTGGCCCTCCGCGCGCAACGTTTACAATAACACAGGGGAGCTCCGCTCCGGCAATATAGGTGATACCTTCCTGTTTAAGGCTAATTCCGGGGCTCGATGAAGAGGTCAATACTTTCTTACCGCAAGCGGCACCACCATACACCATGTTAATCGCGGCTATCTCGCTCTCCGCTTGAAGAACAACCATTCCTGTTTCCTCCCATGGTTTGCGCAACATAAGCGTTTCCATGATTTCGGACTGAGGAGTAATGGGGTATCCAAAGTATCCATCGCAACCAAATCGAATTGCTGCTTCGGCAATTACTTCGTTCCCCTTCATTAATCTAAAATCTGCCATATTGAATGGGTATTTTTATGTTATGTAAGTTCAATTTTTCCGATTAAGCCTCAGCCTGAGCCTTAATTCTATACACTTCGATTACGCTATCGGGACAAACCATTGCACAATTCGTACAGCCTGTACATTCCTCTGGATTTGCCATATATGCGTAGTTATACCCTTTTCCGTTGACTTCCTTAGCAAGGGAGATAACCTTTGATGGACAAGCAACAACACAGAGGCTGCATCCTTTGCATTTTTCAACATCAACCTTAATTGCACCTTTTACTTTTGCCATAGTGAGTTATTTTGAGAGTTTATTTGACATCTAAAAGTAGATTTTGTTTAACCTTATTTTACTGGATGATCCAAATGAAACTGTTTCAAACGAGTTTCAAGATCTACAAACTGGGAACGTTGAACTTGCGATACACAAGCTCTTAATCCTTCGGTTCTTTCGCTACCAGTAATTAACAATGATATTGCGCTAATCCCATAGAAAAACAGCTCATCAATCAGGTCTTCACCGCTAAAACCTGGGTAAGAGATGGTAAAGTAGAAACCATCAGCAAGCGGTTTATCCTCATCCATATTGTAGACCAAGCTAAAACCATTCTCAACGAATAGATGTTTCATGATTTTAGCTTTTGCTCCATATTCCCTTACCGATGCTACAAAGTCGAAGGTTCCATCATTGGCCGCCTTTAGCATTGCTGCAAGGCCATACTGGGCCGAATGGCATGTACCTGATGAAAGCGAGTAAACAGCACCGTAAATCATCGCATACCCAAACTCATCCGATGAGAAGAATCGTTTCAGATCGGGGAAGCGTCTTTTGTAAAGATCGTTGCTAACGACCATACAGCCTATACGCTGACCAGCATACGAAAAAGCTTTCGAACTGGAGATAAGCATGATCCAATTCTTCGAATAATTGGCCACAGACAATTGATATGGAGCCGCTCCTGGTTTCGAAAGATCTGTTCGAAAATCCATTGCAAAGTAGGCTAGATCCTCAATTACAACGACATCGTACTTAGTCGACAGTTCTCCTATAATCTGAAGTTCCTTTTCGGTAAAACAAATCCATGAAGGATTATTAGGATTTGAATAAAGTATTGTAGAAATATTGCCCTTCTCGAGATATGACTCAAGCTTTGCTTTCAGCTTATCGCCCCGATGGTTGTATACATCAAAAGTTTCATACTTCATCCCAAGCACCTTAAGCTGCTGCTTTTGTACTGGGAACCCCGGATCGATAAAAAGAACAGTATCCTTCTCCTTAAAAAGACGATTTGTGAGAAGAAACGATGCCATCCCACCTTGCATTGAGCCAACAGTTGGGATACAACATTTCTCATCTACATCAATATTTATAAAATTCTTTACAAAGCGGGATATCTCCTTTTTAAGAATAGGTACTCCATCGATCATTGGATACTTTGAGGCCACCCCATTTTTTAGCGCTTGAATCTCGGCATCGATCCCAACCTGAGCTGGTTCAATTCCAGGAACACCCATCTCCATACGGATGAATTTTTTTCCTGTTGCTGCCTCTATTTCATTTACCAGTCTTACGATCTCTCGAATAGTAGCACGACCAACTTTTGATAAACCAGATTCAACTATCTTCTGCTTAACTATCTCATAGGGTATGGGAGTATCCTTCATGATGAATAATTTTACTGATTAATAATTTTTATTATATGTCTGATTATTAGCATGTAATCGAATACTTAAGAATCTCGTACAACTCAATATTCGAGAATACAAGTTTAAGAAATGTTTTTATTATTTAAAAGCGAGTTAGGGCTATTTTATAACAAATTGTTATAAATTATTTGAAATTTAGAATCAGTTTAACATAAATGAAATGATATTGCTTATAAAGTGTAACCATGAGCGTTAATCATTTAACAATTGACTTTGGAATATTTTGAAATAACCCCTACATTATTGTCCAATAAAAAAGCCGGTGTAATACCGGCTGTATCTAATCCATTAATTGTTATCCTAATTAAAATCCTGCTTTATTCTGGTTATCCAGTTTTTAACTCGTAACTCTGTCTTCTCCGACTCAAAATCCTCATCGATCGGTAATCCAATAAATACTCCATCAATTACAGCTTCGGAATCAATGAATTCGTAATTCTCCTTATTGGTATGACCTACAATCTTGGCATTTTTCGAGATTAAAATTTTAGCGATGATCCCCATATTGTCAACAAAGTTTCTTGGATAGCTGAGATGATCACCCAAACCAAAAAGAGCAAAGGTTTTTTCCCTATAATCTATTTTATCAAATTCGGGTCTAAATTCATCCCAATCGGGCTTTGATTTACTTGAATTCCATGTTTCGCCACCAATTGTTGAACATCCAAAAATGATATTTTCATATCTATCTAAGTCTGATGCTTTGGTATTCTTGATTATAATTAAGTCTGCATTATTTGTTCCTAGCTCACGAAGAACTAAGTTTGCAAGTTTTTCAGTTGATCCACCAGCTGGACCATAGAATATTCCTACTTTTTTCATAAATTACTTATAATTATGTTTAAGTTTTATTAATCAAGTTTCCTCAATTCACTTATCAATAAAACACTAAAACCTAATTATTGTTTAGCGCTCTTCTGACTGGCTATTGCAAGAAGTACCCCAAGCACTATTCCTAGAATTGCAGCAAAGAGTACTTGAAACTCAGCAGGAAGTAAGAATGTAATTGTATGTGCTGGTATCCAGAAAAAAGGTATGGTTTTCTTAAAGACAAAATTCCATTGTACATTCCAGTTAAGGTTGGAGAAAATTTCGCCAAACTTTATAGGTCTAAAAAAACCCGAAAGCGTTCCACCATTATTAATGATATGCGTATCGGTGATTTTATGGAAAGTCATCATTATAGGGGCGTAGATAATATTCATGGTTGCGCTTATGGAGAAAGCAACCAGTATCTTCATCATGCTCATTGACGATTGCATAGCAGTAGCAGCCTCTTTAAGCCCTAAATATGCTAAAAACGCGGGTGTTCCAACTGCAAATACTACGAATGCCAATTTAATGGTTAATCCTAAAACACCCCAAACTATTGCACGGGGCAATAATCCAAATCCCTTCTGGTAGTAATTACCCGTTCGAATCCTTAGGCCAATTACCTCGCCAAAAGTTGCTAGGATAGCAAATTTGATAAAACTGGTAATCATCCCATGATCCTTATTAAAGGAATCGTAAAAATTATAAACCGTTGAGGATAAAAAGAATGGCAAGAAAAATAGAATACATGCAAATATTACAACAAAATCGTTTTTTTTCATGGGGGTCAATATGTTACTGGTGAAAAGTTACTGGTTACTAGTTGCTGTCTTCTGTTTTCTGACTTCTGTCTCTTTTATTTTTTAAAAAGGTTATCGAAACCTCGACTCGTCTCCTTCATTATCTTATCCCACTTTGCAGCAATAGCAATAAGTAGAATTAAAATTGCACCTAGAAAAACCTTTTCCTTGGGTGTCAAACTTTTCCAACTATCCTTTAGTGACATATTCTTTTTGTTGATATTTTTTAGTTGACAGTTAATAGTTTAGTTAATTAACAGATTAATATTTCCTCATGTTAACTTATAAACTTTTTCGCTTATAAACTTAACTTACTCCTTTTCAATCCTAATTCTAGCATCAACCGCTACAACCCTATCTTTTTTTCCAAGAAGTGGATTAATATCCATCTCAAAAATCTCAGGTGCGGCAGTTACTAAAGCAGACACACGAATAACCATCTCGGCAAACATCTCTTCATTAACAGGTTCCTGACCACGAACACCTTTTAAGATTTTATATCCCTTCAACCGTTGAATCATATCCTTTGCCTCGCTGATGGTTAATGGAGCCAAACCTGCATTAACATCTTTCAAAACCTCAATAAAGATCCCTCCAAGTCCGCAAAGCACCATATGACCAAACTTCTCCTCACGTTTTGCTCCAATAAAAAGTTCAACTCCCGAAAGCATTGGTTGAATTAAAATGGCGGTTGTATCCTTTATCTTAATCATCCTGTCGAACTCAAGAGCAACGGTTTCAGCGCTCTTAACATTAAGCACAACTCCTCCAACATCCGATTTATGAACAGGTCCAACAACTTTCATTACAACTGGAAATCCTAATTTCTCCGATGCTTTAACGGCATCTGCCTGAGAATTTACAACAGCCTCCCCTGCCCTGCTAATTCCAGCAGCATCTAGCAACAATTGCAGCTCTTCGGGGCTTAAATAGCCATTTTGTGCGTTGTCAATTACCTGACGAACCTTTTTAACATCTATCTCGAGAAAACCCGATGATGCATTCACCGGTTTTGGGGTATGATATATTTTAGATAGAGCATTTCCAAAAACAACCTCATCGGGGAAATTGATGCGCCCCTTGGCGATAAAATGGTCGATCTCGCTCTTTACGTTGATAATCGATGGCAAAACTGGGAAAATTGGTTTACGGCATTGTTTCATCTTCTGATCGAGCAAATCGTAAACATCGTAAACTGGGAAAAGCCCTGGGCTACCAAATATAACAACCATCGCATCGATATGCGAGAAATCGTTTTCGCAAGCATCAATAATATGGCCCAGCTGTTCAGCAGTTCCTGTAGCCAAAAAATCGATTGGATTTGCTACTGATGAACCAGCATATAGCTTTTCAAGCAATGCTTTGGCATTAGATCCTTCAATTGATGGAACTTCGAGACCATTATTCGATAAAGAGTCGGTAAGCATAACTGCTGGCCCGCCAGCATGGGTGATAACTGCTATATTCTTCCCTTTTAGTTCTGCGTGCATGAATATTGAAGCAACAGTGGTCAGCTCTTCACGACCGCCACATCGAACAATGCCAGCCTTACGGAAAAGGGCATCAACAGCAACATCACTACTGGCTAAAGCGCCAGTATGAGAGCTGGCAGCACGGCTACCAGCAGAAGAACTGCCAGCTTTTATTGCAGCAATTCTACACCCTTTACGAATTAATGATGATGCATGTTTAAGTATTAAATCAGGTTTATTAATGCTCTCAACGTATAGCAACTTAACCCTTGAGCTAGTTTCAGGGTCGAATGATTCATCCATGTATTTAAGAATCTCCTCTACTCCCATTTGAGCGCTATTCCCAACTGAGTATACGCTTGCAAAGGTTAATCCCTTAGGCATACCTGCCTCCATAATAAATACTGCTGTCGCACCAGATCCAGAGATAAAATCAACTCCTTTAGGATCCAATTTTGGAATAGGTGTAGTGAAAACACCTGCATAGTTCGGATTCAAGACACCAATACAATTAGGGCCAATCAAACTACCTCCAACAGAATTAATTGTTTCAACGATTTGATGCTCAAGCCTTGCTCCCTCCTCGCTCTCCTCATGAAAACCTGCAGAAAGTATAATAAAAGCCCTAGTTTCTTTTTGCTTTGTAAGGATTTCAATGGTTTCGGGACAAAATTTTGCAGCAATAGCTAGAATGGCTAAATCAACCTGAGGTAAATCCTTTACATCTCGAAATGAAGGAATGCCCTGTACACTATCAACTTTTGGATTAACAACATAGAGCTGCCCCTTGAATTTATTATCAATAAGGTTTTTAAGTAGTTTACCGCCTGGTTTTTGAGTATCATCAGATCCCCCAATAACTACAACACTTCTGGGGTTTAGCAGCTGCTGATTTATCATGGTTTTGATTTTTTATTTTTTTATTTTACTGAAAACGATTGCAAACCTAAGACTATTTAAAGAAATAAACAATATAAATTCCGGAACAACATCATTTACTATCCTTTCGAATAAATGTGTTGAATTGATGCGGTAATGCAGTATTGCAGTTTAACTGCGATACAATAAAGAAAATTAGATTGATGAAAGGAATATTGTTAGCTATATGCGAGCATTCATGTCCAGTAACGACCTACTAGCTGATTGACACAATGGGTTTCGTAGGCAATTCAGAAACACGAAACAAGGGACAACTCATCTTCACAGCAATACTGCATCACAGCAACACAATAATTCAACTTGTCCTAAATTAATGGAGTATTACACTGTTAATTAATTTAAAAAAATAGAAAGAATCCCTATCATAAGAAAATTTCAATTAACATTGAACCAAATTAATTGAGTGAGGTTTAATTACTGTATATTTAAATATAAATTATTAGATAGGATGAAATCAATTGATTCAATATTAACCCAAGATAGTTTTAGTAAAGAAGATATTGTTTTTTTACTTTCAACAAACGTTGAGGATAGAAATAAACTATACAAAAAGGCAGCAAAAGTAAAAGAAAAATATATTGGCCGAAAAGTATATTTCAGAGGATTAATTGAGATGTCTAATCTCTGCCAAAAGAATTGCTTTTACTGCGGTATCCGTATTGGGAATTCTAAGATTAAGAGATACAATCTCTCCGACGAGGAGGTAATCGAATCGGCCAAGTTTGCTTGGGAAAACCGCTATGGTAGCGTCGCCATTCAAACGGGTGAGGTTAATACTAAAAACTTCACCGAAAGAATTGAGAATCTTCTAGAGAAAATAAACCAAGTCACAAATAACGAGCTGGGGATCACCCTTTCACTTGGCGAACAATCGGAAGATACCTATCAACGGTGGTTTAACAAGGGTGCAGTCAGATATCTTCTTCGTATAGAGAGTTCAAATGAAGAACTTTACTATAAGCTTCACCCAAATGACAAACACCATAATTACAATACTAGACTAGATTGCCTTAAATCTTTACGCAGAGTTGGATACCAAGTTGGAACTGGTGTAATGATTGGTTTACCTTTTCAAACCTTAGAGCATCTTGCAGAAGATTTACTCTGGATGAAGGAATTTGATGTTGATATGGTTGGTATGGGACCCTATGTTGAACATCCCGATACCCCTTTATACGACTTCAAGGATATCCTTATCCCTCAGGAGGAACGTTTTAACCTTGCACTTAAAATGACTGCAATCCTTCGAATTATAATGAAGGATATCAATATTGCGGCACCAACTGCCCTCCAAGCCATTGATCCTCTTGGCAGAGAGAAGGCCGTAAAGTGTGGCGCAAATATTATTATGCCCAATATCACTCCCGGTTTGTACCGCAACGACTATAAACTTTACGACAATAAGCCCTGCCTCGATGACGATGCCGAAGACTGCAAACGTTGCCTCGAGGCAAGAATTCATTTAACCGGCGATATAATTGGGTACGGGGAGCATGGTAACTCGAAACATTTTGCTTCACGCAAAAGCAACTAGTAGTATTTCCGTTATTCCCATTCCGCTTTCACCGACTAATTTACCTGTTTCACCTATTTAGCCTTTAGAATTCATGTAAAGGCTATTATTTTTGTTTCATAATTATAAATACAAAAAACTATGGAACGAGTTAATGAGCAAACAACTAGAACAAACAATAAAAGAGTAGTTATTGGTTTAGTACTTATTGCAATTGCAGGATTACTTTTTGCCGATAATTTTGATGTTCTACCTTGGAACTGGGAGCACTATATTTTTTCAATTCCAACGCTAGTGATTGTAATTGGAATAATAAGCCTTGCAAAGAATGAATCAAAAACAATGGGTATTTTATTAATATCAATAGGCGCATTTTTTCTTGTTACAAAAATCCTTAATTACCCCTTCGAAGTTCGTCACCTATTCTGGCCTACTATTTTAGCAGTTATTGGAGTATTAATGATAGTAAGACAAAAGAATCAACATTTTTTTTCAAGAAGAGAGAAATAAACTTAATCAAAATAACAATCTCACAAATAAAAATAAAAACCATGGAACAAATAAATGAACAATTGCCAAAAGCTAACAATAAAAGAATTGTTATAGGTTTGGTATTTATAACATTGGCAGGGCTCCTTTTTGCCGACAACTTTGATTTTCTACCATGGAACTGGGAACATTATGTGTTTACTTGGCAAACACTACTTATAGTTATCGGGCTAATCAGCTTAGCTAAGAATGAATCTAGAACAACCGGTATTATTCTAATCTTAATTGGTGGTTTTTTTCTTGCGGCCAAAGTATTAGAGCTAAATTATCAGATTCGTCATCTATTCTGGCCTATCCTTTTAGCAGGTATGGGTGTGATGCTGTTGGTTAGGCACAAAAGCCACCATCATACTTTCTCTGGGAGTCAAGAGATAAATACCGATGATTATATTGATGATGTTGCAATTTTTGGTGGGAGTGAGCAGAAAGTGAAATCAAGAAATTTCAAAGGAGGAAAATTAACCAATATATTCGGGGGCTCTTCCTTCGATATGCTCGATGCTCAGTTAGCTCCAGGACGTAATATAATTGATGTGTTCTGCATGTTCGGAGGATCAAAGTTTATAGTTCCTTCCGACTGGAAAGTAAGAGTTGAAGTAACAGCCATATTTGGTGGATTTGCCGATAAACGCAAAAGCATTTCAACATCCGAAACTTCATTCGATAGAGAAATTATTGTAAAAGGCTTAGTTCTATTCGGAGGTGGTGAAATAAAAAATTTATAGAAAATTCTATTTTTTACCGTGTTTTCGTCATTGCGAGCGAGGCACAAGCGAAGCAGTCTCAATATTATAAAGATTTGGATTGCTTCACTTCGTTCGCAATGACGCTTTAGAGAAAGCTATTTTCTTTGTTAACATATTTCCAGATACAATATTGATTGTTAGCTCCCTTTTGTATATTCGTTTATTCTTATCTAGTTTGAAATGCAAAATCCAATATTGTCAAAAAGACTGGGAATCATCGTATTTACTATTTGGTGGTCGGTTGCGGCTTTAGTTCAATTTGCAACCCTTTACACCTTTTATGAGATAAAACTCGAAATATCAGCAGCTGATAGCATTATTTTCAACCTAATATTTGCATTATTATCAATCGGAATCTGGTACTGGGTAAGGTATTCCGATTTTGAAACACAGAAAGTTTTTAATATTGCCTTAAACCATATAGCATCAGCAACACTTAGCATACTCATTTGGATAACAATATCATCTTTCATCCTTAAAAATATCTTTCCAGAGGAATCCTCATACATAGAGTTCCTTAAGACTTCGTTGCCTTGGCGAATTGCAATTGGTACTTTTTACTACCTCCTATCAGGTTTAATTTACTACCTCATTATCTACATTCAAAACTTTAGGGAGCAAACAATGCGTGAATCGGAGGTGAAAACGCTAGTTCGTGATGCTGAGCTAAACTGGCTAAAGCATCAAATAAATCCACATTTCCTGTTCAATAGCCTGAATTCTATAAGTTCTCTTACCATGTCAAACCCCGAAAAGGCACAGGATATGGTAATTCGATTATCGGACCTGCTTCGCTACTCCTTAAAACAATCATCGAATAGTCTTGTAACCATAAACGATGAAATATCAAACTGTATAAAATATCTCGATATTGAAAAGGTCCGATTTGGTAAACGCTTAGTTTACAGCATAAATACTTCGGATGAAGTGATGACTTTTCAAGTTCCTGCAATGATACTCCAACCCCTATTTGAAAATGCTATCAAGCATGGAATTGCTACTACATCGGAACCCGGTGAGGTTAATGCAATTTTCAAATTGCATCAAAATTCTCTTAAAATCATTATAACCAATACAATGGCAGATGATATTCTTACGGCAAAAGGGATGGGTGTTGGTCTTGTAAATATTGCACGACGATTAAGTTTACTATATGGGATGAATGATTTAATTCAAACACAAAGTAACGAGAACCTCTATACCGTTGAGGTTACAATCCCTAAGTTGAATCGATAAATTATTGTTCTATGAAAGCAGTTATCATTGAGGATGAAGAACCTGCGCGCGATCTGCTCAGAAGATATCTCGAACCATTCATTGATATTGAGATAATTGGTGAGTATATCGATGGTTTCGAAGGGGCAAAGGCAATCAATCAGCTAAAGCCCGATTTGGTTTTTTTGGATATCCAGCTCCCCCGATTAACAGGTATTGAGGTGCTTGAACTACTGGATCACGCTCCAATGATTGTCTTCACAACCGCTTACGATGAATTCGCAATCAAAGCCTTCGAAAAGAATGCTGTTGACTACCTGATGAAGCCCTTTTCTCGTGATCGATTTGCTCAATCAATTGAGCGAGTGAAATCAAGAATATTACTGAAACAACCGGAAGATGTAAACATTCAACAACTTGCTGAAAACCTGTCCACCAATTCACTCCTCAGTCGTATTGTTGTTAAAACGCCGAAAGCAATGGTAGTTATCCCTGTGGATGATATTCTTTACATCGAAGCACAGGACGATTATGTTATGATTCATACCTCAGATTCAAGGCATATGAAGAAAAAAACGATGAAATATTTCGAAGAAAGACTAAGTGCAGAACAATTCGTTCGTATTCACCGATCATTCATCGTCAATGTAAGTTTTATTAATAAACTTGAACCCTACACAAAGGACTCATTTATTGCAGTGCTAAAGAATGGAGTAAAGCTCTCGGTTAGCAATACAGGATACAAATCATTAAAGGAACTTTTATCATTTTGATCGTTCGCTTCTTTTAATCTATCAATAAAACATCTCGTAAACACTAAACTCGTTCATTGAAGAATGAAATTAATGGCTAGCAAAAGCAACTTTTTTCTATAATGCAACACCTCTTATGTAAACATTTTGGCGTTTTTTTTGTAGATAAATGTAAATGCGATATCTTTCAATGAATTTTATATACAAAAGAAGATTATGAAGCAGAAATATCCCTTTTTAGCCCTTAAATTACTTGTAATCATTCTCCTCTTTTTAAGTTCAAATGTTCAGGCTCAGTACTTCGGAGGGAATAAACCATTGTATAAACGGTTCGACTATAACGTATACCAAACTCCAAATTTTGAGATTTATAACTACTTTAAAAACGATTCAATACTTAACAAAATATCGCAAACAGCTGAGAAGTGGTACTGGATGCACTACCAAGTTTTTCGTGACTCAATAAAAGAAAGAAATCCTTTAATCATATACCCAAACCAAGGGGATTTTCAACAAACAACAGCAATATCAGGGGAAATTGGAATTGGAACGGGTGGTGTAACTGAAGCGTTAAAGAATCGAGTTGTTCTACCTGTTACTGAAACATGGGCTCAAACTGAGCATGTGCTTGGTCATGAACTTGTACATGCATTCCAATATAACTCCTTAATCAAGGGCGATTCTACATCATTAAACTCCGTACGAAACCTTCCCCTCTGGATGGTTGAGGGTATGGCTGAATACCTTTCAATCGGAAGTGTTGATTATAACACTTCGATGTGGATGCGTGATGCTGTACTTAATGATTTCTTTCCATCACTTGAACAAATGACATTTGATCAGGGTAAGTATTTCCCTTACCGTTATGGTCAAGCATTCTGGGCTTTTGTTGGGAGAGCCTTTGGCGATAGTTTAATTAATCCGATTTTTAAGGAAACCGCTAAACGGGGTTACGATTTTGCCCTTAGACGTTATGTTGGCATGGATGAAAAAACTTTCTCAAATATCTGGAAACAAACAACTAAAGACTTCTATAAAAAAGTAATGAAAGACTCGGTCGACTCACCCGCTGGAAATCGTACGATTTTTGAGAAAAATGCTGGGCAAATCAATATCTCACCATCGGTTAGCCCAGATGGTCGCTATGTAGCATTCTACTCTGAAAAAGATCTATTCTCCATCGACCTTTTTATGGCGAATGCAGCAAGTGGTAGGATAATGAGAAAGATTTCAAGTACCGTTCACGAAAATGAAATCGATGCGCTTAACTTTATTGAATCTGCGGGTACATGGTCGCCCGATAGTAAGCAGTTTGCTTTTGTAGCGTTGAGCAAAGGGAAAAACAAACTACTTATTGCGGATGTTTTTGATGAAAAGTTGGTATCAGAGTTTCTAATCCCTGGTGTTCCCTCTTTTAGTTACCCAGCATGGTCGCCTGATGGTGAAACGATAGTTGTTTCGGGTTTAGTTGAGGGGGTAAATGACTTATACTCATACAATTTGAAAACTAATGTGGTTAAAAAAATTACCGATGACAAATGGTGTAATATTCACCCATCATGGTCTCCCGATGGACGTTATATTGTATTCTCAACAGATAAACCCACCGAAGAGGATAAGATAAGTGGACGAAAAGTTGGTTATTACCTTGCCACTTATGATACCCAATCAGAAACGACTAAGGAAATCCCTTTCTTCCCTCGTGCAGAAAATCTTAATCCCATGTTTTCATCCAATGGAAAATCTATCTATTTTCTATCGAATAGCGATGGGTTCAGGAATCTTTACACCTATAATCTCTTAACTGGAGAGATTTACCGGCAAACAAAAATTCTAACCGGTATTAGTGGTATAACCCCTCTTGCCCCTGCAATGAGCCTTGCTCGTGAAACAAACGAAATTACCTACTCTTACTACTACAACAGTCATTATTCGATTTACACTGCCGATACCATTGATTTTTCACCTGTGAAAGTAAACCCCGACTCAGTTGATTTCACAGCATCCATACTTCCGCCATTTAATAGATCAGTTCCTGGAATTATTGATAACTACTTAAATTCAATGAGTAAATTACCTCTTACTCCAATAGATTCATTCAAAACAGTACCATTTAAAGCTAAATTCAAACTCGATTACATATCAAATATGGGTGTAGGGGTATCTACAAGCCAGTATGGGACTGGAATGCAGGGTGGAGTTGAAATGCTATTTAGCGATATTACTGGTGGACATCAAATCTACACAGGGCTAGCCGTAAATGGGGAAGTATATGACTTTGGAGGTCAGATAACTTACATCAATCAAAAGAATAGGGTTTTCTGGGGCGTTTCAGCTTCACATATACCGTACTCTTATGGCTATTATAATCCACATGTAGATTCATTACTACAATCCGATGGTACCTATTTTGTATTCATCAATGATCAGCTTCAGTACGTTAGAATGTTTGAGGATCAGGTTGGTACAATGGCTTATTTCCCTTTATCAAAAACGCAGAGATTTGAAGTTTCCACTTCACTTGCTAGGTACTATTATCGGATCGACAATTATAATAATTACTACGATTTGAATTACAATTATCTTGGTTATGATAGAAAAAAAGGGAATGCGCCTCCTGGTTTCTTCCTTGTTCAAACCGATTTAGCCTATGTTTTTGATAATTCAAGTTTTGGTATAGCATCACCCATGAAGGGATTTAGATCGAGACTGGGTATTGATAAAACCTATGGGGAGTACAATTTTTATAGTGCCCTCGTAGATGTTAGAAAGTATATCTATCGAAAACCATTCTGCTTTGCCATGCGTGGCTATTATTCCGGAAGGTTTGGAAATGGCAGCGAAAACAAATTATACCCACAGTATATCAGCTACCCTTGGTTTGTAAGAGGATATGATAGAGCAGCCTTCTTAGAAAATTCTGCTCCAAATAGCGGTTATGTCACCGTAAACCAACTTCAGGGCTCACAGATTTTCGTTGCAAATTTTGAAATCCGATTACCCTTCACCGGACCCGAAAGGTTAACCGTTTTGAAATCAAACTTTTTCTATACCGAACTTGCTCTATTTGCTGATGCTGGTGTAGCATGGGACAGCCAAAATTCTCCTGTATTAAGATGGAAGCCAAGAAACGATACCGAAAGAATCCCTATTTTTAGTACTGGAGTTAGCTTAAGAATTAATCTCTTTGGAATGTTGGTCATCGAACCATTCTATGCAATTCCCTATCAACTAGGGGGAATGAAATCTGCTTATATCGGGGTTAACTTCTTGCCTGGGTGGTAAGAAATTAGCCCTACGAGGGTTAAAAACCCTCGTAGGGCTAACAGAATTATTCCACTTTAAAAATAGAGATCCCTCTCCCCTGCAATTATCTTATCAATTCGTTGCCTGACCTCATCAGTATTCTGAAGTCCATCAATTTTCAGGTTCTTTTCTATCAACTTAAACCCTTTCACCTTTTGCTCTGGAGTTCCATAGTCAACAAGATATTCGGTTAAAGTAAGCAAGGCATTTGGTGTGCAGTATCGCTTAATAAAACCGGGTACAGAGAACTCCATGAAGTGTTCTCCGGTTCTTCCTAAGCGATAGCATGCAGTACAGAATGATGGTATATAATCGTTTTCGATTAGTTCATCGATAATTTCACCCAACGACCGGTTATCGTTAATCTGAAACTGCTCCCGATTTAGGTTTTGATTATCATTTTTAGTGTCGGAGTACGAACCCAACTCCAGCTTTGTTCCACCATCAATTTGAGATACCCCAAATTGAATGACTTGCTGTCGAATTGCTATTGGTTCTCGAGCAGTTAGAATCAATCCTGTATAAGGGACAGCAAGCCTAAGGATTGCAACAAGTTTTACAAAGTCTTCGTCCGAAACGAAATGTTCATCGGTCAAGTCAAGTGAAGCTGCCGATTTTATTCGTGGAAAAGAAATTGTATGTGGCCCAACATTATAGCATGCCTCAAGGTGGTTCGTGTGACGAATAAGGGAAAGCACTTCGTATCGCCAATCGTAAAGGCCAAAAAGCGCACCTATACCAACATCATCGAGACCAGCTTCCTGTGCACGATCAAGTGAAGTTAAACGCCAATCATATTCGCGCTTTTTGCCCGATGGATGATAGCTCGCATATGCCTCAGGGTGGTAGGTTTCCTGAAATACTTGATAAGTACCTATTCCCGAATCTTTTACAGTTTTAAACCCTTCGATATCCAAGGGCGCAGCGTTAATATTTACTCGACGGATCTCCCCGTTATTCTTCTTTACTCCATAAACCAACCTAACAGTATGAGCTATGAATTCTGGGGAATAGTCTGGATGCTCACCGTAAACTAAGATCAATCGTTTCTGACCATTATCCTCAAGCGCTTCAACCTCTTTTACAATCTCATCATCGGCAAGAGTTTTTCTAACGGCCTCCTTATTTGATGCTCTGAATCCACAGTACTTACAGTTATTCGTACACTTGTTACCAATGTACAAAGGAGCAAAAAGAACTATCCGATTCCCATAAACCTTCTGCTTAAGAGTTCTCGCTCCATTCAAAATTTCCTCAACCAGTTCTGGGTCAGTTGTATTTACCAGTATTGCAGTATCTTCAAGGTTAAGACGCTGCTTATCCATGGATTTGGCGATAATCTGCAGAACTCTTTCCTTGGTAGGCTTAGCACTGTTTATGTATCCCCAAATCTCTTCAGGATCAATAAATGGCTTCATCCGCTCATCGGGGATTCTATAAACCTCAGGTTTGAATTTCATACTACTATAATTTTAATATAAATAACACAATCAATGAACTAACTCGCCTCAAGCGTCGGGGAATATAGCCTTAAAGATCCCTCGGCTAGGCTCGGGATCAGTTCGACTAAATAATTTTGTTTCACAAAATTTAAGTCTCTCTGATTAGGTTGATGATGAAAATGAGTGCCAAGGGGAATAACCACTAGCCCTTCATCATAAGGGTCTTAACCTGTACACCATCGAGTTTTCCGATTGGACCGGTAAGGGCGCTAAGCTCATCGCTAGTACCTTCGAGTACCAGCGAGATAACGCTCACACCACGTCCCTGCATAGGAATACCCTGACGACCAATGATTACATCGGCATGCAAGGTTAAAATCTGGTTAAGTTTGTTTACGCTATCCCGATTCTCAACCAAGATTAGCGCTGCTCCGAGCCTCTTTTCCATCAGACCTTTTCTTTTGGATTAGATATTCTTTAAGATTCCTCGGAGGCGAACCCAATCACCACCTCAGAAGTTGAAAAGAAATCAATACTTTATACGAACTTTATCCGACAAAGATACTTACTGTTATTCGAAAAACAAATGATAA
>JAYTVX010000425.1:0-6830 GCA_043743775.1 Bacteroidales bacterium
AAGTATATTAATGACCTCTCTCCAATTTCTATCCACAACCCACGATCAAAAAAAAGTTATATCTATATCAATAAAACATTATACTCAAACTATTCTAGGATTGCTCGACTTTCAAAATCAAGGGTCTTGGTTATTAAAGCACCCTACCTTAGGCGCTCCTACCAGAGTCAAAAAACAGTAACTTCAATTATTAGCGAAACCTTACCGAATACATTCATTCTTGCATTAACCTCAATGATTTTCGCAACAATCTTTGGAATTGCATTAGGAGTCTTATCGGCAATAAAAAAGGATACATTTATCGACAGATTCTCGCTCGTTTTTTCGGCCATTGGGATGTCTTTACCATCATTCTTTGCAGCAATACTAATTGGATGGCTATTCGCGTTTGTTCTGGGTAAATATACCGGGTTAAATCTAACCGGAAATCTTTGGGTCGTTGATGACTTGGGCGAAGGGGTTCACCTTCAGCTGAAAAACCTTATACTTCCAACGCTCACCTTGGGTCTTCGTCCGCTATCAATTGTAACCCAGCTCACCCGAAGTTCAATGCTCGAAACGCTTTCACAGGATTATATAAGAACGGCAAAGGCTAAAGGGTTATCGTTTGGAAAAGTTCTATGGCGTCACGCACTTCGAAACTCATTAAATCCTGTTGTAACTGCAATATCTGGCTGGTTCGCTTCGCTAATGGCAGGAGTAATATTTGTTGAGTACATCTTTGGATGGAAGGGTCTGGGGTACGTTATGGTTAATGCCTTAACAAGTTATGACGTACCATTGGTTATTGGTTGTGTTATAGCCATATCATTGATATTTGTTATTGTAAATCTGCTTGTCGATCTTATTTATGTAGTACTCGATCCAAGGGTAAAGTTTTCGTAAGCATCATATATTAAAATTTGTAAATTTGACTTTCGTAAAGTACAAACAGTATTATATCCATTTCAATTAATAAAACCGATTATGAGAAAACGAATTATTGCGGGTAACTGGAAAATGAATACTACACTCCCAGAAGGAATAGAGTTAGCAAAAGCGGTAACTGAGAAATCATTTTCTGTACCAAAAACTATTGAACTACTGCTGATTCCTCCTTTCACACATCTCAGCGAGATTGTAAAACACACCAAGGGAACGACAGTTAAGGTTGGAGCACAGAACTGCGCAGAATGGACAAAAGGGGCTTATACTGGTGAAATATCAGCAGCAATGATTTCATCAATGGGTACTACTTATGTTGTTATAGGACACTCGGAGCGAAGAGAGTTTTTCAATGAGGACAATAAAATGCTTTACCGTAAGATAATACAAGCCCTCGATAACCATTTAACTCCAATTTATTGCTGTGGAGAGAAACTAAAAGAGCGTGAATCAAACAAATACTTCGAGGTTGTTGAGAAGCAGATTAGCGAATCTCTTTTTGAACTATCGAAGGAGCAAATGCTTCGAGTTGTGATTGCCTATGAACCTGTTTGGGCAATTGGCACCGGAAAGAACGCTACCTCGCAACAAGCACAAGACATGCATGCATTCATACGCGCTACCTTAGCTAAGAAATTTGGGAAAGAGGTTGCCGATAGCATTAGTATACTTTACGGTGGAAGCTGCAAACCATCAAATGCCGAAGAGATATTTGCCAGACCAGATGTTGATGGTGGGCTAATCGGTGGTGCATCGCTTGTTGCCGATGACTTCATCGCAATCGCCAACTCTTTTTAAATAAGCAAAACCTTCCAAGAGTTATACTAATATTCGTTAACTTAACTTTCGGAAAGTTTATCAACTAAAATCTAGTGTATTCTAATGGACTATATCGAACTTAAAATAAGGGTAGAACCCTCAAATCAGGAATCAAACGAAATTATCATTGCACAACTTGCAGAACTTGGTTTCGAGAGTTTTACCGAGAATGACAATGGCTTGAGTGCATTTATTAAAGCACCAGATTATTCAACTGAGATCAAGCTAAAGGATCTGTTTATCCCTGAAGGTACACATATTTCATATCAGATCGACAGAATTAAAGGGCAAAACTGGAATGCCCTATGGGAGGCGAATTTCGAGCCCATCATTGTAAATAATAGATGTTTAGTAAGAGCTTCATTTCATAGAAGCATGCCTGAACTCGATTATGATATCATCATCGATCCAAAGATGGCATTTGGAACTGGGCATCATCAAACAACTCATCTGATGATTGAGGCAATTCTAGACGAAGATCTTACCAATAAAACAGTACTTGACATGGGATGCGGAACTGGCGTTCTGGCTATTCTTGCTGAAATGAAGGGTGCGAAGGCAATCACAGCAATAGATATTGATGACTGGGCTTACCAGAATACGCTTGAAAATACCCAAGTAAACCGGTGCGAAAGAATTGAAACTTTCTGCGGTGATGTTAAAATTATCGAAGGAAAGGCATATGATACCATTCTTGCAAATATCAACCTAAACATTTTACTCTCAGACATACCCTACTACGTAAAAACGCTACTCCCCAACGGAAAGTTATTGCTGAGTGGAATACTTAAAAGCGATATTGATGCAATAATTAAAAAAGCAAGTGAAAACGGGTTAACTCATTTAACTACTGCAACCCGCGATGAGTGGGTAAGAATCTCATTTCAAAAATCTTGCTAATTAAACCATTATGGCTGAAAATTTATCCTCTTTTAGAAAAAGGCTTTTATTAATAAGCATTGTATTGATAATTATAAGTCTCGCATTGGTTAATACAATCATTGCGTATTCAACCAGCGAGGATAAATTTTCGGGGGATATTCAGAAGTTTCCAACAGAGTTAAACAATTTCCTCAAGCAGGATATCAGTAATGAGAATGACTTACTACTCAAAGATTTTACCAAGCTATGGACAATCGATTCCGTACTTAACGATGAGCAAAAAACAAGGATTGTGAATGCTTCATCAAATATGCAGAGTAAAACACTAACCAGCAAAAATCATTTTTTCACCTATATCAATCTGATCATATTTTTCATGAAAGATGAATATGCTAAGAATCAATATGAAACATGGGATAAAGGATTTTTGAAAATTCTTAATGAATCAAAATACGGAATAAATATCATAAGTGATTTCTTAAAAGTATCGCTAAGCACAATCACAAAGAATATAATCAACGAGAAAGGTGGATATTACTGGAGAGTAAGCAAAATCAACTATAAATTTGATATTATAGCTGAGTTTGCAATTCGTTTTGATTCTGTAAATCTAATATGCTCAAACGTAAAGGATAGTATATACATCAAATCAACTCAAGGGATTTACTACCCACTTACAAAAAAATGGATTGGAACCGGAGGGAAAGTAACCTGGACACGATCGAAATACCCAGAGGATGAAATTTTTGCAAGACTTCAAAAATACAGGATTAACATTAATGATAATAACTACAAAGCCGATTCTGTTTACTTTACAAATAAGGATTATTTCACAAAGCCTAGTTTAGGTCATTTGTCCGATTGGCTCGTCAAAGATTATCGCCCAGATAATATACAATACCCAGAATTTCAATCGTACGACCAATGGTTTAAAATAAAGAACCTCTTCAAAAATGTCGATTACGAAGGTGGTTTTACCATGAGAGGGTCAAAGTTGATTGGTACTGGTGGTCGAACAAAGCTTGCAACCATCATCATCAACCGAAACGATAAGGAATTTTTAAGGGTGGAGGGAAATATCCTAATTTTTCAGCGGCAGATCATCAATTCCGAAAAAGCTAGAATCCGATTCAGATTCGATAACGATTCTATTTTCCATACGGGGCTCAATTTTAACTATAACGATCAGAACAAAACAGTTGTAATAACCCCAACCGATAAACTTCTTACGCAAAGTCCTTTCAATAGTTCTTACCATAAACTTTCAATTTCATCAAATCAACTTAGTTGGAAAATAACTGGCGACAAGATACTATTCGGAGCAGCTACGGGAACGGCGTTGAGCAGAGCTACATTTGACTCAGAGAATTATTTCAATGAAGAGAAATTCGATCGGATGATGGGACCCGATGAAAAACATCCCCTTTTAGCTTTAGCCAACTATGCACGAAAAGTAAAAAGTAAATATTTCCTCGCCGAAGATATGGCCAGCTATCTTAGAAAATCAATTGAAGAGGTTCGTGTGGAGATGATGAAAATTGCCATGCAAGGATATATCTATTACGACTATAATACGGATGAAATCCAGGTAACACCAAAACTTTACAATGCTATAAAAGCGCGCAGTGCCATAATTGATTACGATGTAATTAACTTCTCATCCCAAACCGAAGGAAGTACACCAAATGCGGAGCTCAATCTAACAACCATGGATCTACTTATCAATGGTGTAGAAAGCATTTTCGTAAGCGACTCCCAGAATGTAAATTTCTTTCCCGCTAAACGACAGATTGTTATGCAAAAGAATCGGAATTTCACTTTCGGGGGTTCCGTTAGAGCAGGTTTAATGTTGTTTAAAGGAAAAAAATTCCTATTCGATTATTCAAATTTTAAGATTGCACTTGTTGATGTTGACTCACTCAATTTAGATTACAAAACAAAACCAGGTGGGAAAGCTGTCGGAGGAATGGTTTTTCATAGAACAATTGGAAGTACATTAGAGAAGATATCTGGAGATATTTTAATCGATAAACCTGATAATAAATCGGGCTTAAAGAAGAATATTGGTTACCCGATATTCAATAGCACAATTGCTTCTTTCATTTATTACGATAGTCCCTCAATTTTCGGAGGAGTTTACAAACGCGATAGCTTCTATTTTAAAGTCAATCCATACGTATTTAATAACTTAAATACATTTGAGCCGACTGACATAAAATTAAGTGGAACCCTATATTCTTCGAATATCTTAGCACCTATTGAAGACACTCTTAGGTTACGTCCCGATAACTCGCTTGGGATTATCAATAAAACGCCTCCTGAGGGTTATGCAGTTTTTGAAGGGAAAGGGAGAGTCTTTAATACAATTGATCTTAGCAATCGTGGATTAAAAGCTGACGGTAAAGTAAGGTATATCACTTCTACTACTTTATCAGACGATTTCTGCTTCTTCCCAGATTCGATGATTACAAAATCAACAAATTTTACAATAGATCAACAATTAGCTGGAATTCAGTATCCCGAAGCGAAAGGAAGTATTCATAGTATCAAATGGTATCCAAAACGTGAAAAATTCCATGCTTACAAGGGAGAACTACCCTTTGAAATGTACACCAATCAGGCACGTCTTAGCGGTGATCTTTTGCTCGAACCGTTAGGTTTGATAGGTAACGGAAATGTAAGACTCGATAATGCAAAACTTATCTCAAATAAATATGAGTTTAACGCGAACGATTTCCTAACCGATTCAACCAGCCTAGATCTTTATTCTCCTGGTTCAGATTCAGTTTCTTTTGAAACATTAAAACTAAAGGCAAAAATCGATTTCTTATCGCGACAAGGTGTTTTCAATAAGAGAGGAATTAGCATATTTGCTAAGATGCAACCATTAAGATACGAAACACATCTCGATAGATTTACATGGAATCTTGATAATAACGATGTAACAATGTCGACAAGTGGTCGTCAGAAAGCGGTTGTAGCAGAAAAATTCTACGTATCGCATATGTCCGATAGAGATAGTATTCCAATTGGATCGGTGTTCTACTCAACAAAATTTAACGAAGATTCGCTTTACTTTTTCTCTCCAAAGGCAACATATAACTTAAAGAGATCGAACCTAAACGCCGATTCGGTAAAATATCTTCTTGCTGCGGATGCAGCAATTTATCCCATCGATAAAAAAATCAAAGTTGAACCTGCACTTAGATTACTTCCAATTAATAAAGCCATCGTTTTGGCTAGTATTCCTAAACGCTACCATAGAATATATAATGCAGATATTTCAGTTCTAGGCAGGAAAAAATATTCTGGAAAAGGTTACTACGATTATATTGATGAAAGAGATTCAATTGAAACAATCTCACTTACCGAAATTGGGGTGAATGAAAACAACCGAACATTTGGTAATGGAGCGATTACGGAACCCGATAGTTTTAAGTTGAGTCCTGAATTTAGTTTTGTCGGGGAAGTTGCACTTAATGCTCCCGATAAATTCTTACATTTCAACGGAGGAACAAGACCTATTTTTAAATGCTTTAAGCTAAACCCAAACATTGTTAAATTTGAATCAACAATTAATCCCGACAGTATATTAATACCTATCATCGAAGCACCCCAGAACATTAATCAAGCTCGGCTAATAAATGGTAGTATTATTACCGAAGATTCAATCAAACTGTATGGTTCTTTTCTCGGAATTCGTAAAACGTATAGCGACATTCCTTTTGTTCTTGCTTCAGGGTATATGAATTTTAACAAAAATAATCGACGATTTACGATTGGCCCATCCTACAAAATTTTCAATCCCGATACCTCTGGCAATACCATAAGCCTTCAAAAAGACTTCTGTATGATGTTTGGTGAGGGCAAAATGATTCTACCCATTGAACTTGGTCAAGTTAAACTTAAAGCTTACGGTAATATTATCCATAAACTAGAAGATAACACACTTACCCTTGATGCAATTCTTCAGATAAATTTCTTTTTCAATAAAAGTTCACTGGAAGCAATGGCGACTGAGCTGAACTCATTCCCGTTGCTTGACAAAGTTGATTTATCTAGGAAAATTGTTAAAAAGGTTCTGTACGAATCAGTGGATCCGAAAGATGCTGCAATCGCTCTTTCGCAAATAACTCTTTTCGGCGCACCAACTCAAACTCCGAAGGAACTTGAAAGCACAATTACACTGGCAGATGTAAAACTTA
>JAYTVX010000426.1:0-2466 GCA_043743775.1 Bacteroidales bacterium
CTTTGATAACGATTGGTAGTAGTTAGTCAGTTTTGCTTGACGAACTGGCCCCCCCTGAAAAAATATCAATCCACCTATTTTTTCATTTTTAACCAGCAAAGAAATTTCGTCGATATGCTTTTGATCTTTATTTGAATAAGCCGAAACCATGAATGATTGAGCTATTTGTTCCCTCAGCGTTAAGGATTTCATAATAGAATCAACCCAAATATTTTGCTTGAGTGTATCAATTATTAAACTAGGCGATTGGTATTGTTCAACTGCTGAGACTTGATTTAATAATAAATTGAAGAGGGTTGATATTAGAAAAACTCGACTAATCTTCATAGGTAGGTTAACAATTATTGTTTCAAATATACCTAACAAACCTACATGATTTTTTCATAATTCAAATACTTACTCTGAAATTTCATTGAGGTTTCATTTCTAATTTTAGTTATTCAATAGTTTGTAAAGAAAATCTCACTTTTTTTTAAACCTTAAGGAATTCTCTCGGTTATTAATAAAAGAATAAACCAAAGTTGTTTTGTAAGGTCAAAAAGCAGAAATTTATCTTTTATATTATTATTCAATTAAATCATAAAAAATGAGAAGATTAGTCACATTATTAGTTCTATTGGTTGCCTTTGCTGTCGATGGATTTAGCCAAGAATCACGACTTCTTAGATTTCCCGCAGTAAATGGAAATCAAGTTGTATTCTCCTATGCAGGAGATCTTTATACCGTATCTTTAACCGGTGGTGTTGCCCGTAAACTGACCAATAATATTGGTTACGAAGTGTTTCCACATTTTTCACCCGATGGTAAAAAAATTGCCTTTACCGGACAGTACGATGGCAATACCGAGGTATTTACAATGCCTGCAGAAGGAGGTATTCCCCAAAGATTAACCTTTACGGCAACTTTAAGTCGCGATGATATTTCAGATCGGATGGGACCGAATAATATTGTAATGGGTTGGACCCCCGATGGAAAATCAATAATTTATCGTTCACGCAAGCAAACATATGATGACTTTGTTGGTCAACTTTTCAAAGTATCCGAGAATGGAGGTTTGTCGGAGGAGTTACCACTATCAACGGGTGGTTTTTGTTCCTTCTCGGCTGATGGAAAAAAACTTGCCTTCAATAGGGTTTTCCGTGAGTTTAGAACTTGGAAATACTACAAGGGAGGAATGGCCGATGATATCAGAATCTTTGATTTTGATACCAAAGAGATAAAAAATATCACCAATACTATTTCACAGGAGATTATTCCGATGTGGATTGGTGATGAAATCTATTTCCTTTCCGATAGGGATAGAACCATGAATCTGTTCGTTTATAATCTTAAAACTAGCGAAACCAATAAGGTCACAAACTTTACTGAATACGATATCAAGTTCCCAACTAACAGCAATTCAACCATTGTTTTCGAAAATGGTGGATATATCTATAAGTTTGATGTTAAGACAAAAACATCAGAGAAAATACCGATCACGGTTATCGATGATCTTGAGTATTCACGTTCTGCGCTAAAAGATGCAAGCGAAAATATTTTTGAGGGTGATATCTCGCCTAATGGTGAAAGAGTAGTATTCTCGGCCCGTGGTGATATTTTTACAGTTCCTTCGGAAAAAGGGATAACCCGAAACCTAACTCAGAGTTCAGACGCTCACGATCGCTCAGGTGCTTGGTCACCTGATGGTCGTTATATTGCCTATTTATCCGATAAATCAGGGGAATATGAAATCTATATTCAAGTGCAGGATGGTTCTAGCGAGCCTATCAAATTAACCGATGGAGCAGATACCTATAAATTTGGTATTGCATGGTCACCCGATAGCAAAAAAATACTTTTTAACGATCGTAAGAGCCGTTTGCAATATGTCGATATCGATACTAAAAAGGTAACTCTTGTCGATAAAGGTGAGTATGGAAGAATATACAACTTTGTATGGTCACCTGATAGTAAATGGATATCATATACTCTTCAGGATGAAAATCATTTTGGAGTAATCTACACTTATAACATTGAAAAAGTATCTAAGCAGGCAATCACCGATAATTGGTATGATTCTTCTCAACCAACTTTTTCAAACGATGGGAAATACCTTCTTTTTGTTTCCGATAGGGACTTTAATCCAATTTATAGCCAAACGGAGTGGAATCATGCTTATCAGGCTATGAGCAAAATCTATTTGGTTCTTTTATCTCAGGATACAAAATCACCCTTTTCCTTAGAAAACAATGAAGTAGTTATTTCTCAACCCGAACAACAAAAAGTAACTGATGCAAAGAATGAAAAGACAAAAGAGGCTATTAAAAAAGAAATACCACCTGCAGTAACTGTTAAAATTGATTTTGATAATATCTCCGCAAGGGTAATCGCATTGCCTATAGACGTTGCTTACTATGGAAATATTAATTGCATCGACGATAAGGTTTACTATAATCAGTTCAAACCTGAAAGCGAAAGTAATACTAT
>JAYTVX010000427.1:0-11806 GCA_043743775.1 Bacteroidales bacterium
ATATCGTTTAGTCCATGGACACGGCTGATCTTTCCAATTTGACCATTATTAATATTATACCAGAAAATTCCCGTTGAAGTCGCTCCGTAAAGTTTTTCGCCCCCTTTACAAACAGCAATACAATTTTTGTACGAAAAGTGATCGCGCCATTGCCCCACTTTTACCTGCGAATAAGCTAATTGCGTAAATAGAAGTATAATCAAGAAAATATATCTCCTCATCAGAAACGATTTTAAGGTGTAAACTTTAAACTAAGGAATGAGGTAATTATTATTTATAGAGGACTTTTTTATTGCTTCCTTAAAAAATCAATCAATAATCCAATCGCTCTGGCTCTATGGCTAATCATATTTTTTTGGTCAAGAGCCATTTCGGCAAAGGTCAATGAATAACCATCGGGCATAAAGACCGGATCATAACCAAATCCATCAACCCCTCGCTCGTTATCGATTATTTTACCATTCACAATGCCTTCGAAAAGATATTGAATACCATCGATTATTAGAGCGACTACGGTTATGAATCGTGCTTTACGATTTTCAACACCCTCAAGATCGTTTAATAGCTTTATAATATTATCCTTTGAGTTTTTACCTTCCCCTGCATAACGTGCTGAGTAAACTCCGGGTCTTCCATTCAGAGCATCAACCTCCAAACCAGTATCATCGGCAAAGCAATTACGATGGGTTTTATTATAAATGTACCATGCTTTCTGTGATGCATTCTTTTCAAGGGTATCGTGGTCTTCAGGAATTTCTTCGATTAAATTAATATCCTGAAGGGATAGAAGTTTGAATGTATCACCAAGCAGATGCTGAACTTCAGATAACTTATGAGGGTTATTGGTTGCAAATACTAACTCCCGAACATATTGAGACATTGAGTCAGGGATTAAAGGGGATTAATGCTCATTACGGGAATATAGCTAGCATTCGAAATGATAAATTGCTCGTGAGGTTCAACGATATAGTTCGATTTACCATCAATTTTAGTGGTCATAATCACAATAAGATCCGCCCGAATGTTTGCTGCCATTTCAAGTAATTCTTCGGCATAAGGCTTTATTCCCATCACAGTGTAAACGTAATACCTAGCTCCCTTTTCATCAAGATATCGACGAGCAGAAGCCATGTTCATATCCACTTTAGCCAGCAATTTAGGATCGGTAACGTTTGGTTTAATAAGATGAAAACGTGAAACATAGTAATCGCAGAAGTACGAAATCCAGCCATGTTTTTCAATATTCTCGGCTGTAAAGTCGATTGGGAAAACGATCTCATCGTAGCGCTTGTTGATGGGTGGCTCTTGGATTGTGATAAAGGGCACTTTACAGCTTGTTATCACTTTAAGGGCAATAGAATCGTCCAAGGTTGATTCACTCTTAATCCGGTGCGAACCCATGATTACCATGCTTGAATTGATCTCCTCGGCAACTTTCGAGATATCAACAAATATATTCCCCTGACGGACAATTGCCGTTGGAAGAATATTGTATTTAGTTTGGGTTTCCTTGGCAAGCTGCTCGATTTTCTCCGTGGCCTCAGCAATTTTATCGGGACTATCAACGATATGCAAAAGGGTCACATCTTCATGAACCACCGACGAAACTCTCACTGCATGCTGTAATGCATAATCTGCGACCTGTGTAAAATCAGTGGGAACCAATATTGTTTTCTTCAAATTACTCATTGCTGTATTCCTTTTTATCTAAATCGTACTCTTCAAATAAAAAACACTTTAAAAAAACATCAAAAATATATACTATTATTCTGTGATTCAACCATATACTATTTTCAGTTCAATTAAGACAACCGAAAATGTTTTGTTTAACTCTTTTTTTTCTGATATTTAACTTTTTCAACCTAATTTTATTGAGCTGAAAATCGGTCTAATGTATGAATTTTTCAAGATTTTATAAATACTTCCTTCCCTTTTTTTTGCTATTCTCTCTTGCAAATTCTGCGAGACCAATTGACTTTAAGGATTCTGCATTCAACTTTGGAAAACCATTATTTTTTGAAATTCCAAGGATCCCTCAAGCAAACCTATATTCTCTCAAATCTATTTTGATAGACAAAGGTAATAGGCTTTTCATTACAAATGAACAAGAAGTGTTTATTTATGATGGGGCCAACTTTCAGCAAATCAAAGTTACTGGCACCCCTTTAATTGCATACGATGAGGAAGATCGATTAGCCATTGCAGGTAATCGCTTTTTATCAATTTTAACCACCAACCAATCTGGTGGGTATAGAGTACAACAACTTATTGACTCTTCAACTTTTGATTTTAAAGATCAGATCACTAGTATAGGTTTTGATGTCGACAAAAATATTTACTTCTCTACGGGTTCAAAACTTTGGACTCTTGGAGATAGGCTAATTCCCATTGATTCTTCCGATCAAAAAATCACTATTTACTCTACCAGTAAGGGTTTGGTTTTTTACAGTAACAACAAAGGATTTTATACCATTAAGGATGGAGCCTTCAATTACTTAAGTAAAAAGAATAACTTTTCTGCAAATGATATTCTAAATGTGCTTGCGGTAGGTGAAAGTTTAATTGCTGTAACCGCCCATTCACCATGGTTTTATTGTATTAATGGGACTAGTAATCGTGGAGCAAAAGCGTTTCAGGGGTATTTTAAATCTGGAGAAAAAATATTGCAGGGAAGAACCGTAGGTTCCTATTTTTTTATCATTACATCAAGCAATCGCTTACTTATGTTTGATAATCAGGGACAGCTAGTTAATAGCATAACTGATTTTGGGAGTTTTAATTCTGCTACACCCATTGATATTTGCACCACCGATGACATCAATTTTTTTGCTATTACACCCAATCAAATCATCCATTTCATCAATCCTATAATGATAAAAGTATTTGATGCAAATGAAGATCTAAAAGGGAATGTAAAATCAGCAAGAAGTTTCGGGAACAAGTTATACGTTATAACAACCTTTGGGCTTTATGTAACAAAGGATTTAGGACAGAATTCCCGTTTCGAACTGCTTAACGAAGGTGAATTCCATGACCTTTGCCTTTACAATGGTCAACTTTTTGCCACAGGGTCAAAAGGTCTTTATATCGTTAGCGGGAATCGAGTTAATCGGGTTTCTCCAAAATCGTTGGAATTTTCAAAATCATACCTCGTTGAATCAAAGGGCCCAAAAGCGTTTTTCCTCGGCGAGCAAGGGATTCTTTACACTACGCTTCAACCTCCTTTTACCTTCCAAAGAATTCGCAATAACAACCTCCCGTTCATCAATATTTACAGATCCGATAATCTTTTGCTATTCAAAACAATAAATGATAAATGGTTCTTCTATAATTCTATATCTAATCCTCTTGCTTTAAAAGAGTGCAAAGTATATATCGGTGCCAGTACCGCTTACAATCAACTTATAGCTGATAAAGATACTCTGTGCATTGCTAACGATCAGATAATAAAAATCGGAAAATTTGGTTTCAAATCATTTATTGGGCAAACCTTCACAAATCAACCCATTACGTGTTTTTACGGTGATTTTTATCCAAACTATCAAACATTAATGATCGAAAATGGGAATATAAAAAAAGCAATTATTGCAATAGAAAATCCCTCTGTTATTAATTCTGCCTTTTTAGAATCGGATTCAACCACTTGGGTATCCACCAGCAAAGGATTAATTAGAGTTTCAAAGGATTACCTAAAAAATCAAAGTGCTGCTCCAAGGATAAATATTTTCTCCTGCTCATCAATTCATAATGGGGTAACAAATCCATTGTACTATGGATTTACCCAATGGTCAGGCATATCAAGTACTAATTATCGAATTAAACAAGGCCGTTCAATCAATATAACTCTTAGTGGAGTTGGAAGAAATGGCTGGAGTAATCTCTTATACTCTTTTAAACTTGATAGAGCTAGGTGGTCAGACTGGACTTCTACGAGAACGATTACCTTAAGTAGACTAACCCCAGGGAACAATACTTTCATTTTTAAAGCACGAGATGTTCTGGGCAATGAATCACAAGAGCTCAGAGTAACTTTTAGAATAATCCCCAATTTCTTTCAAACTCGATTTACCCTTATTGCTCTATTTATACTTCTGATACTTACCATTTATACTTTCTATCGTTGGCGAAGTTTTAATTATGCACTAGAACGCTTTAAACTCGAGGGTATTATAAACCGTCGCACGGAGGAACTGGTTAAAGAGAAAGAGAAAACGGATAATCTTCTTGCAAGGGTTCTTCCCCGTGAAACAGCTAAAGAGCTGAGAGATACAGGTAAAGTAAACACTCAGAAGTTTAATATGGCTACGGTTTTATTTTCCGATATCCAAGGATTTACAAAGATTACCGATGAGCTAAATCCCGAAAATCTAATCGATCAACTCGATAAGTTCTTCCTCTACTTCGACTCGGTTGTAGACAAGTATAAGATTGAGAAGATCAAAACTATTGGCGATGCCTATATGTGCGCGGGAGGAATTCCACACAAAAACAGGACTAATCCAATTGAGGTGGTACTCGCTGCACTTGAAATGATGTACTTCATGCGGGAAATTAACCTTGAACATAATCCGGGGCAAGATATTTGGGCGTTAAGAATAGGAATAGATACTGGACAGGTAATTGCAGGTGTAGTTGGGCGGAACAAACTCACTTACGATATCTGGGGAACAACTGTTAATACTGCAAGTAGAATGGAGTCATCCGGTGAGGTAGGGAAAATAAATATTTCGGGGAATACTCACATTCTTGTTCAGGACTATTTTATATGCACATACCGGGGGAAAATGCCAATAAAGAACAAAGGCGATATCGAGATGTACTTTGTAGAGGGCATAAAACCACAACTTTCTAACAATTTTGATATCTATAGACCTAATAGCGAATTTCAATTGCAGCTTCAATTCTTAAGATTCGGGGATCTCGAAGAGTTTATCCTTGAGAAGCTTGAAAAAGGGTTGCCAAAAAATCTTCACTACCACAATTTAAAACACACAGTAGACGTTTACACTCAGGTTGAGCTTATTGGTCGATCGGAGAATGTTAGCCATGAGGAACAATTGATGCTACAAACCGCAGCTCTTCTTCATGATGCAGGACATTTAATCGATTACGATACCCATGAGGAGATGGGAGTTAAACTCGCGAGGGAAATCCTTCCCGAGTATCAGTACACGGAGAGGCAAATCGAGATTATTTCAGATTTAATAATGGTTACAAAGTTACCCCCAAAACCAAAAAATTTACTGGAGGCAATCATGTGCGATGCCGATTTGGATTATCTTGGGAGAACCGATTTTATTCCGGTATCCAATATGCTCTATAATGAACTGCACGAACACGGAAGAATTGGTACAATTCAAGAGTGGAATGAGCTTCAGATTAAATTTATAGAGAAACATCAGTATTTCACAAATACAGCTCGTAAGCTTCGAAACGTTAATAAAAACAGCCAGCTCGACAACATTAAAAACTGGATAGAAAAAAATAAATTATAAAATCACCTTGAGAATTCTCGGTTTTAAAATATTTTTGTTACATTTAACACTGTTTTTTAAGTGCAGTATCCCTAAATAAATCATTCCTTATGGTGGATAGTGTTAAGAAGGTAGTACTTGTTCCATGGGACTTTACAGAGGGCTCTAATAATGCTCTACTGCATGCTATTCAGTTGGCTGCTGCGGCTGAAAATGAGATTATGCTATTGCATATCTTGCCCCGTACTCTCATTTATCAGTTCTTTAATAGCAAGGGCTCTTTAAAAGAGATTCATGATGCTAGGAAAAAACTTGAAGCTGTTGTTGAAGATATTTATTCCAAATTCAACTTTAGACCTCAAACGCTTGTTCTCGAAGGTCATCCTAGAAAACTCGTTAAAGATCTCATCTCAACTGGTGATTTAAATATTAATCTGATTGTTTCCTCAAAAATCTATACGTACGGGAAGAAGCTCTACCAAACGCCAAATTTTCTAAAAAACTTGGTGATTAAGAACTTTACCGTTCCATTCATTATTATTGATGGACCACCTGCACACAGTCACTACATCGAAATTGTAGTTCCACTAGATCACGATAGGAAATATAAAGAAACGGTTCACTGGATTATTTACCTTTCAAAATACTATAAGTGCAACATCAACCTCATTAAACCATTTATATACGATGAGGGGAAAAAGAAGCACATGGCCAACAACATCTACTTTACCAAAAAGATGCTTGATGGGAACAAAATCATATACGGTATAAAAACGGCTAAGAAGAAAAGCGATTTTCGCGATGAGGTATTTAAATTTGCGCAGAATATCGACTCTGATCTTATCCTCATTATGGCTGATAAGTATGACGTCTATGTCCAGAATAACAAATCAGGAAAAACAACTGTTCCTGTAATGTGTGTTAATCCTAGGACTCGTAAATACCAAAGTTTCTATTAGTCCATATACTTTATACTTTCTCGGTTATTCGATAAACCTTTCTGGGACTAAATTTAACAAAAGATTCAATGAAGCTCAAGCAGCGCTTTTCATTACAACAAAAGATTTTAGTAATGGTAATCGGTGCTTCGATTATCATTTATGCTATTGCTATTGGTTTTATCAGCCTGAAATCAAGAACCTCTGCACTAAATCAAGCGATATCCTTAACCGACACCTATGCAGAAAAATATGCATTGGACATTAAGTCCTTGCTTGAGGAGGATTTGATTACAGTACGCACTCTTTCCCAAACTGCTCTTACCTATAAGACAATGCCAGAGAAACAGTGGAAAGAGCTGTTTGCTAAGATGTATGACAAAGTCATCAATGAGAATCCTCAATTCCTTTCGATCTGGGATAGCTGGGAGTTAAATAATATTGACCCTACCTACAAAAAAGAGTATGGAAGGTATGTATGTGAATTTTGGAGGGAAAATGGAAAGATTAAGCAGAATGCTTCGTTAAAAGACTTAACAGGCGACGCCTTTGATTACGGGAGAATTAAGCGGGATAAAGTTGAGTGTCTGGAAAATCCTTACTTCTACAGCTACTCAGGCAATGATAAGGACCAACAACAGATGACCAGTCTGATTGTCCCTCTTTTAGAAAACGGAAATTTTATTGGTGTTGTTGGTGTTGATATTTCTCTCAACCGATACCACCCCATAATAAACCAGATTAAACCTTTTAAAGGAAGCTACGCGTTTCTTATTGCTAACGACCTTCATTATGTTGCACATCCTAGCATTGAAAAAATAGGGACTAGCACATCCGACGATTATGAATCGCTGTTCAGTAAGCATAGCATCATTGACAAAATCATTAACGGTGAACCAACTTCATTTATCGATAATGATGTAAACGGAACCATATCCTACTTCACCTTTAAACCAATAATTGTAGGGAAAACAGTTCGCCCATGGGCCCTAGTAATCGTAGTCCCTAAAGCAATCATTCTTGAAGAGGCTAACTGGAACTTTATCATTTCAATTATTGTTGGTGTTATTGGGTTGCTCATTCTATCGTCAGTTATTTTTTTCTCAACAAAAGTTTTCATTGTTACACCTATTCAAAGCATCACCAAAATGCTTAAAAGGTTATCTAACGGTAATATTGGAAATGATATGCTACTTGAGTATAATCAGGATGATGAGGTGGGTCAGATGTCTTCTGCGCTTAATACTTCCATAGAAGGTCTTTCCCTGAAATCGAATTTTGCTTACAGCATCGGACAGGGTAATTTAGAAGCGGAGCTAAAATTGTTGAGCGATGATGACTTGCTTGGAATATCGCTTATCCACATGCGCGAAAGCCTTAAAAATGCTCAAGAAGAGGAAAAGATTCGTAAAGTCGAAGATGAAAAACGTCAGTGGACTAACGCTGGTCTAGCCAAATTCTCTGATATCCTTCGCCAAAATAACGATAAGCTGGATTTGCTTGCCGCTGAAATCATAAAAAATTTAGTACAGTACATCAATGCCAATCAAGGAGGTTTGTTTATTTATAACGATGACGAACCTGAGTACCTTCACTTTGAACTTCTTTCGGCATATGCTTATAATCATCATAAGTATATCAAAAAGCAAATTCTGCTTGGAGAAGGGTTGGTGGGCACCTGTGCTCTCGAAAAGCAAACAATTTACTTAACTGAAATCCCAGAAAACTACATACAAATTACCTCTGGACTAGGCGAGGCTCGGCCACGTTGTTTGCTTATTGTACCTTTACTTATCGAGGAGAAAGTGCTTGGCATTCTGGAACTTGCTTCCTTTACTGAAATTGAGCAGTATCAGATTGAATTTGTAGAAAAACTCGCACAAAGTGTTGCGTCTACGCTAACATCCGTTCGCACGAATATTAGAACCTCATCATTACTGGCAAAGACACAACAACAAGCCGAGGAGATGTCGGCTCAGGAGGAGGAGATGCGCCAAAACATGGAGGAATTACAAGCAACCCAAGAGGAAGCCGCACGTAAGACCACCGAGATGCAGAATTATATCGATGCCATCAACAACTCAACATATCTTATTGAGTATGATACTAAAGGCTTTATAACAAGTATTAATAATGCTTACGTAGAGTTATTGAATATCCCTCGTGAAAAATTAATCGGAACTCATCATTCCTATAAAATGGAGTTGAATGCTGATCAACAAAAGGAGTACGATAAATTTTGGATTGATTTAAATAATGGAATCACTAAAAAAGTAACAAATAAATTTTCCATCAACGATAGCTCATACATTTTTGATGAGACCTACACTCCTTTAATGGACGAGAATGGCTTAGTTTATAAAATAATTAAGATTGCCAATAATAGCAGGTAATCTATCACTTACAAATTAGTTGATATTAGGCTCAGGGTTTTACTGAGCCTAACTTTTTAAATAGATGAACAATGAACAGAATGACTTGGGATAAACTGCTAAGTCCAATCCGATTAGGGGCTGAAAAGGATGAAATACTTGACTCAAACTACACCCGAACGCAATTTCAACGCGATTACGATCGGATCATTTTTTCTTCTCCCTTTCGTAGGTTACAGAATAAAACTCAAGTATTCCCATTACCTGGGAGTGTTTTTGTTCATAATCGGTTAACCCATAGCCTTGAGGTTGCCAGCGTTGGTCGCTCGTTAGGGAATATTCTTGTAAATACAATTCATCAAAAGGAAGGGAATACTACTTCTAATCTGATTACCGAAATTCCAACGATTATATCAACAGCTTGTTTAGCCCACGATTTAGGGAATCCTCCTTTTGGTCATAGCGGCGAGGAGGCGATACGAAAATACTTCACCGATAATATTGAAACCCTAAAACCACTTGTTTGCGATGAGGAGTGGATTGATTTAATCCGATACGAAGGGAATGCTAATGCATTCAGGCTATTAACGCAGCAGCTCGAGGGTCGAAGAAACGGTGGATTCAGGCTAAGCTACGCGGTTCTTGCATCGTTGGTAAAATACCCATACCCTTCATCATACAAAGGGAAGAAATTTGGTTTTTTCCGATCGGAAAAGGCTGTTTTCACTAAGATTGCCAACCGCTTAGGGTTAGTGAATAAAGATAATCAACAAGATGTTTATGCTCGACATCCCTTGGTTTATCTGGTTGAAGCGGCTGATGATATCTGCTATCAGATTATGGATATTGAGGATGCGCATAAGCTCGGCATCCTATCGATGGACTATGTGAAAAAGTTATATCTTAACTTTTTCGATAAACAGCAGAATGCTGACGATATCAACAGGATTAACAATACGCTTATTGAGGTTACCGATATCAACGAGCAGATTTCTTTTTTAAGAGCTCTCGTAATCGGAAAGTTGATTAACGAATGCTCCAAAGCCTTTTCTGATAAATATGATTTAATAATGAAGGGCGATCAAATCCCTTCTTTGATAGATTGCATCGACAGCACTTCTTTATCAGCAATGAAATTGGTGAAGGATATTTCGATTGAACTCATTTATAATCACAAAACAGTCATTGAGATTGAGCTAAGCGGTTACCGAATTATTGGAAGTTTACTTGATAACTATTGCAAAGCAATTATTAATCCCACGAGCGCCTACAATGCAAAGATTTTAAGATTGCTCCCAAAACAATACCGCTGCGACGATGGTACTAATTACGAAAAGTTGATGGCTATACTCGATTACATTTCGGGGATGACCGATTTGTATGCACTTGACCAGTTTAGGGTTTTACAGGGGATTAATCTACCTGGGATTCCGCATTAAAGAAGATTACACTCCCCTGTTTCGCTTTACCCAGAAATGATCTGATTATCACATGGGCATCCCGATTATCGGAGCAGGGAGTAATAATATCGTCGAGTAAATTGATATTGCCATCGATGCTTTGAGGATCAAAAAAGCCGTATCCAATCAACTTTCCGTTAACGACCTTTACAACCGATTTTTCGGAATCGTTTCGCCCTTTATCAAAGAGCAAAAAACTTTTGGTTGATAATCCTATGCTGTCGATTGCCTTTTGAGCCCTAATATTGTATTTTTCAACCGATTCTTCACCAATACAGGCACCCATGCACCTTTTGATTTCGTAGTGAAAGCATGCACCACCAGAAGAGTAGAGGTTACAATGTTTTTGGCAGAGTTCGTATTTCTCCAACAATCCTTCAAGGAATGTTTTGGAGTCATCCCCATTTGAAAAAGTAGTCAAGGGAATACCTTCAGCGGATGTCATCCGCTTAACTTTGATACATATATATCCTTCTTCATTCTCGTATTGGTAAAGGCCAAGCTGATTTCCGCTCCGTCTTCCTGCACGGTTGAAAACAGGCCTACTCTTTTTTATCTCCTCGGTTTCAACGAGCAACGCAACTAACTCGCTACCAGTTACCTCATAACTAATATCGGTAATGCGAGCACGCATTTCCGCTGAACGAAGGGTTTTGGCTGTTCCCAGATGCTGTTTAATTCTATTCCGAATATTTACGCTTTTACCTACATAGATCAGAACACCCTTTTCATCATAAAGGTAGTAAACACCTGTTTTTTCAGGGATCTTAGAGATTATGGATAGATTTAAGTTAGGATGAAGCCCTTTTCGATCAGGGACTGGACTTAGCGCATCAGTGTCTGATTGCTTGTTAATGGAAAGCAGAAACTCTAGTAATTTCACAGTAGCCAAGGCATCGCCTGCTGCACGGTGCCTATCAGTAATTGTAATTCCCAAATCGTTGCAAAGATTTCCTAAGCTATAGGATGATTTTCCAGGAATCAACTTTCGGCTTAATCGAACGGTGCAAATCGTATCGCGCTCGAAGGGATAACCAAGCTGCTTGAATTCGCTTTGAATAAAACGATAATCAAAGGGGGCATTATGCGCTACAAAAACCTTGTCCTCAGTAAGTTCAACAATTTTTCGGGCAACCTCAAAAAAACGGGGAGCATTGGCCACCATATCATCGGTTATCCCTGTCATTTGGGATATATAGTAGGGAATAGATCTTTCAGGATTGATAAGCGTAGTAAACTCATCGATTACCTTTGATCCATCGTGAACGTATACAGCAATCTCTGTGATTTTATCATTCAGAGGGCTTCCTCCTGTTGTTTCTATATCGATGATTGTATACATTGATTCGGTAATTGACATCAAATAAGGGTTTAAAATTGGGATAAATTTATAATATTACACCGCAAAAAAAGTAAAATCATCAAAACATAATAAATACGAAGGTCTAAACGACTTTAGATTTATGAACTTTATCAAAGAATATTTTATTCCCTGCTACGATTTCATAACTTTATGTTTACTTTTTTAGAAGAGTTAGATTCTAATCAATTAATGATAATAC
>JAYTVX010000428.1:0-3587 GCA_043743775.1 Bacteroidales bacterium
CCCAACAAACCAGGGATATTCCCAATTACTATTCCCAAAAAGGAGTATCGGCTGAAAAGAAATCACAATTACGAGAATAAAAAACTAAGCCGGATTAAAAGAAAGATTAATCGAAAATCGGAAAGGGCTAAACGGGATGCGTTAAAAGATCAAGAAGCAGGAAGAAAGAGGCATATCAACAATCAAACGCCCAAAGTTCAGGAAAGAATGAAAAGATCTTTTGAGGAATCAGAAAAAACCCGAAAACGGAGAACTTTCTGGGATCGGTTAATGTTTTGGAAGAGATGGGAGAAGAAAGAGAAGAAAATTTAAAAGTATTATCTTCAAAAAACCTATATTTGATGTAAATTAAAAAAAATCAATATATTTGCATCAACTGAAGAGTTCCGAGAGGTCGGGATTCTTTTTTATTTACCCTATACATAATGAATCAGGAGGTTAAAATGTCAAAAGTTGTTTATCTGACCGAGGAAGGATTACATAAGCTGCAGGCTGAACTCAACCAACTTAAGAGTGTTGAGAGACCGGCTATTTCAAGGATGATTGCTGAAGCTCGCGATAAAGGTGATCTATCTGAAAACGCTGAGTATGATGCGGCTAAAGAGGCTCAAGGTATGCTCGAGCTAAAGATATCCAAACTCGAGGATACCGTTGCTAATTCTCGCGTTATCGATGAAACAAAGATTGATATCTCTAAGGTTCAAATCCTCAACAAGATTAAGCTTAAAAATCTTAATACTAACGCTATTGTTGAGTACACACTTGTTGCAGAATCCGAAGCAGATCTTAAAATAGGAAAACTATCAGTTGGTACCCCAATTGCCAAGGCGCTTATGAGTAAAAAGGTTGGGGATATTGTTGACGTACAAATCCCATCGGGTACCGTTCAGTTTCAAATCATTGAAATATCGCGCTAATAAATAGATCAAACTATGGCGACCATCTTCTCAAGAATTGTAAAGGGCGAGATTCCCTCATACAAAATTGCCGAGGATGACAAATACTATGCATTCCTCGATATTAACCCATTGGCCGAAGGCCATACATTAGTAATCCCCAAAGTTGAGGTTGATTACCTATTCGATTTGGATAACGAAACATTAAGTGGCCTAACCCTATTCTCAAAAAGGGTGGCTCAAGCCATAGAAAAGGCAGTACCCTGTAAACGAATTGGTGTTGCTGTTCTTGGGCTGGAAGTACCTCATGCCCACATTCACCTAGTACCCCTGAATAAAGAATCGGATATTGATTTTTTAAAGCCAAAATTGAAGCTAACCCCAGAAAGATTTAAAGAAATAGCCGATAAAATTTCGAGAGAGTTTGTGTAATAACAATGCTTCCAGGTTTAATTCATTAACTCGAATTAGTTAACTGTTATTAAACATTAAAAATAACAATCAACCCTTCATCAGTAGATGAGATCTCATTAAATGGAAGAATTTACCCCAACCCTTTTAAAGATAAGCTTTACATTGAATGTGAAGTAGCTATTACAAAGATTGAGGTTACACCATTATTGGGGTAAAAGTTTACGAGCAACAAGGGGATAATGCGCTAACAATGACACTTCCAGCAGTTGATTTCCCTAAAGGTATTCTGGTTATTAAAGTTTATGGTAAAAACAGGATAATGACAAAGAAAATATTGAAGGAATAAAAAATTAAATACTTTACCACCCCTACCCCTCCTTAAAAAAAGGAGGGGATTTTATATCCTCCAATAGTTATTGTTGCTTCAATTCTGTCAACGGTCAACTATTCTCCCTTCACCCTATCCGGATTACTCTTAATAAAGGATTCCCACGAGGAGGCCTTTTTTGCACGACCGACCCCTTTTGTGACTCCAGCAATAGCTGAACCCTGGTAGAAATGGCAAACAGCAGCCCCAAGGGCATCGGTGGCATCGAGCTTAGCATCCGAGAAATCCTTTACCTTTAGTATCGATAATAGCATTGTAGCAACCTGCTCCTTTGATGCTGCACCTTGCCCTGTAATGGATTGCTTTATTTTTCGAGGTGCATACTCAAATATAGGAACTGAGCGCGAAAGCGCTGCAGCCATAGCTACACCCTGTGCTCGGCCAAGCTTGAGCATACTCTGAACGTTTTTGCCGAAGAATGGGGCTTCGATGGCCACCTCATCGGGATGGTACTCATCAACCAGCTGCTGAACCCGCTCGTAAATGGCTTTAAGCTTAAGGTAATGGTCGGGATACTTTTTCAGCTCAATTACTCCAAGAACAATTAGACTAAGATTATTTCTTCCCTCTCCTTTAATAACGCCATACCCCAGAACATTAGTCCCCGGATCGATTCCAAGAATTATCCTTTCGTTTACTTTCACCATTTAGAAATCAGATTCTAGACATCAGATGTCAGACTTTAGACAAACAATATTCCACATCAAATCACCCACTTATTAACTTATCTTTTTATTAACTTATCAACTTCACAACCTACCACGCCCCAATCTCCTCGTACAATCCTTTCCCAGTAAATAGGGTTGAATGCTTTGTGAATTTCGCTTTCATTCCCTGTTTTGGTAAAACACCCAAATAGTTAAGGGCCGCTGCAAAGCTATCCTCGTTTACATCACCAAATGGCGATGTGTAATCATCGGCAGCCTCAACATTAACATCGATCCCATTATAATAATCACTCTCGTTGTTCGCATTTCGAAGTGAAAAGCTAATGGGCAAGAACACCCAATCAAACTGTTTATATCTTAAAACAGGCATCCCAACAGGCTTTCCATGTGTTTTACTGCCAAATAGTGAAACCGTCATGTATGGCTTTAGGCCATTTATTACAAGTTCACTAGCGGAAGCCGTTCCGCTTGTTGTAATAAACAGTGCTCGACTAAGTGGTAGCGAATTCGGAAGAGACGTAAATGTGACTGATTGATTCTGACTAGTATATCTACTATTAAAAGTATATGTAGTATACAAACTGCCATTTGCCACATTTCCACCAATTAAACTTGCCAAATAGGCCGAAACATTAATTAAACCACCTCCATTGTATCGTAAATCGACAATCAATTCATCAACCCTTGCGCTTTTAAATTTAGCAAAGCAAATATCCAGTTCCGCTTCAGTTGGCTGAATAAAACCTTTTAAAACCATATAGGCTATCTTTTTGGAGCCAATTGTATAAACGCTATCAAAAAGAACGGTATTCATTTGTATCTCAATTTTCGTAAATGTATGAGAAACGGCTTCTCCTGTTAAAGATATAAAACCAAAGGTTTTTGAAACGCCAGGTTTATTTTCCCCAATTAGCTGCGTGAAGTTATCAATTGTTGGTGCTACTCCATCAATAGAAATAATCTGCCAACCTCTACCTATACCTAATTGTGTTAGAGGTGAACTCTTAAAGGTATAGCCAATCCATAGTTTACCATCTGTATCGAAAATGCTACTAAATCCAAAGCCATAGTAAATCCCTTCGCTATAAGCATCATATTCCTGCTTAGTTGTCACATAGCTCCATTTATCGGGAGGATTAACCTTTAAAGCTTCCATCAAATCAACAGGTGTAGCATAATTATTAACATCAACAATGGGTACTTGATCGTACCAATAGTAAA
>JAYTVX010000429.1:0-4022 GCA_043743775.1 Bacteroidales bacterium
GCAGGAATGCCCTTTTGCTTTTCCTTTTTTAGGTACAAAAGTCCGATACATTGAGTAAGCAAAATACCCGAATGCTCCAGCCACAATTGATAGTGTTATAATTTCCTGTAACATAATCTTATAAAAATAAACTTCCAATCTGATAAATCAAAAATGCTATAACCCATGCGAGAGCTGTGGTTGATACTATTGTAAATGTAGCCCATTTCCAGCTACCCGATTCTTTTTTAATTGCAGCAATAACTGCCACGCAAGGGAAATAGATTAGAATAAAGAGTAAGAAAGAGAATGCGGTTAAAGGGGTAAAAACTTTTGCTCCAACTTTTACACCCGATTTGTAGGTTTCGTTTTGAAGCTTACCTCTTAGGGTGGATGAGTGTTCATCAGCATCTTTATCAGCTTGGTAAAGAACACCGAGGGTGCTAACAACGATCTCCTTTGCTGCCACTCCCGAAAGTAGGCTAACGCCCATCTTCCAATCGAACCCTAAGGGAACAATTGCAGGTTCTATAAATTTACCAACCCTACCAAGATACGATTGTTCTTGCCTTTCCGATTCCTTCTCGGTTTCGAGTAATTTTATCTCGCCCTTTAAATTGATAACAGCTATTGAATCCTTTTTGTTGGCTTCAATCGATTTTGCTTTTACGGCGATCAGGTTAACGTAATCTTTTGAAAACTTGATATCTCTAGGGTAGTATCCTAACGCCCAGATAAAAATCACAGCAATAAGTATAACACCACCCATTTTACGTAGATACTGTGAACCCTTATGCCACATGTGCTTTAACGTTGAACGAACAGTTGGGATGCGGTAGGGTGGAAGTTCCATCACAAATGGAATATCATCGGATTTAAAGAAAGTTCGTTTGAAAACTAATGCTGTACCAATGGCTAAAAGAATACCCATCATATAAATGGCAAAAAGCATTGAACTTGCATGGGTAGGGAAGAAAGCTCCAATTATCAGAATGTAAATGGGTAGTCGCGCGCTACAGCTCATGAAAGGTGTAATGAGCATAGTGAGTATCCGATTATTCCGATTCTCGATCGTTCGGGTAGCCATTATTGCAGGCACATTACAACCAAAGCCCATTATCAGTGGGATAAATGATTTCCCGTGTAAACCAATCTTGTGCATCAGCTTATCCATGATAAACGCTGCACGAGCCATATATCCTGTATCCTCAAGTACTGATATAAAGAAAAATAGGATTAGGATATTGGGGAGGAATACGATTACGCTCCCAACACCATTGAGTATTCCACCGATTAAAAGGTCTTTTAATGGCCCATTAGCCATTGCATTGCCGAGTAGATTGCTTAGCAGGTGAACTCCTTTATCAATCCAATGCATTGGGTAGGAGCCCAACGTAAAGGTTGTGTAAAAGGTCAACCACATAAAGAAGATAAAAATTGGAAACCCGAAAAGTTGGTGGGTCATCAGCGTATCGACAATCTCTGTTGTCTTGTGTTTACTTTGATCTCCCTCAAGGAGAGTCTCCTTTAGTGCACCCGCAATAAAACCATACTTGGCATCAGTTACAAGGGTTTCGGAGTCCTCTTTATAAATAGATTCAAGTTTTTTTATCTCTTGCTCGGTAATCCTTTTTATCTCTTCAAAGTTTTCAGTATTGGATAGGAGAGTATTAACCAGCCTATCTTTCTCAAGTAGCTTAATTGAGAGGTATCGGCTCGAGTAATCGATTGTTATGTTACAGTTTTCTTTAACTCTTTGCTGTATCTCTTTAATTGAATTCTCGATGTATTCACCATAGTTTATATGAACGTGGCGAATAGTTTTATCCTTCTCGGCATATACATTTATAACGGTATCGAAAACGCTGGTTACCCCTTTCCCCTTTGAGCTAACGGTAGGTACAAATGGGATCCCAATCATTTTGCCTAGCGATTTGAAGTCGAATTTATCGCCATGATGCAAAAGTTCATCGTACATATTAAGTGCAACTACCACTTTGATATCCATATCGATAAGTTGAGTGGTAAGGTAGAGGTTGCGTTCTAGGTTTGATGCATCAACAACATTGACAACTATATCAGGCGTATTTTCATGAATGTAGCGTCTGACGTAAACTTCTTCGGGTGTATAGGCGGTCAAAGAATACGTTCCAGGTAGATCGGTAATATTAAAGGTATAACCCTTATATTTGAATCTAGCGTTTTTTGAGTCTACTGTGACACCACCATAGTTACCAACATGTTCATGCGAACCAGAAGCATAGTTGAAAAGGGTTGTTTTTCCTGCGTTTGGATTACCTACCAGTGCAATATTGATAATTTTTCCGTAAACCTTAGCTCCTATTTCAAGTAGATCTATATCAATATCGGGTGAATGGGTTCCGCTATAGTTTGAGCCAATAAGCTCTTTCGCTTCAGCTGGCGTAATGATCTCAACCAAAGCGGCTTCGGTTCTACGAAGCGAAACCTCGTAACCCATTATGGTGTATTCGATTGGGTCTTTAAGGGGTGCGTTTTTTACAACAGTAACTTTTTTCCCTTTAACGAACCCCATTTCGGTAATTCGTTTCCTAAAAGCCCCACGACCCTTTACCTTTGATATTATCCCAAATTCTCCGTTCTGTAAATCCGATAACTTCATTTGTATTTTACTTGACTAATATATTAACCCTTTTCAATGATTATTGTTTTTACGGGGAGCAAAAATAATCTTATTCAGATCAATTAAACACAAATATTGCACACTTATTCACATCGGATGTACTTGATACAATGATAATCGTATTAAAATGCAGTGGTTCAGTTAATATCCTTATAATTGAGGAGTTAACCTTTTGTACTATATTTGTTTAGTAATTTCTCATTAAAATTGAGGAACTTGGAAGATCAGGAAAACATATTCGATAAGATTCAGGAGATTCTGGGTAGCTTTAGTGGAAACTTCAGTATACTCGAACATCAGGTAGATGTGAGAGTTCAAATTGACTACTTTGATTTTTCTCGTAATCTTCGGAGGGATTTTGACCCCGAGCTAATACTTAAGCAGGAGGAAAATCTTTATAACCCAGAAATCAGCATAGATTCAAAAAAAGAGCTACTGGTATCCTTGGCATCAATCGATAAACCTGAGACTTATCGGATTATTGAACGATTTGTTCAAAATGCACCTGATGATTTAAAGGATTGGGCGATTCTCTCATTACAGGAGAGTCGACTTTTATTGGAGAGTAAATTATTAGAGGAGAATCAGGTGTTTATTTCTACTGGATTAGGTGGATTAAGGGGGAAATTAAGATATTTTATTGCACTTTTCGCTGAATCGAGCAGCGGATTCTCTGAAATCCAGAGAATCCTCATAAAAAGCGAGTTTGATTTTATATTTCCTAAGTATGCGGCAGAAATTGAATCCGTGAACTTTTTTAAAAATTACGCAACCGTTGTAGCTCTAATTCCATTAAATATACCCGTTCAAGATCCTATAAAAAGTGCAATTGGTGAATGTAACAACCTTGGTAACTTTATTAAGCAAGGTTTTCTGATCACAAATGTTAAAATCTTAACTGAAATTGAAATAGAAAACCTCTTAAATAATACCCCGCCTGAGGATCTATTCTTAAAGGAATAAAAAAAACCAGCCTAAACTGGTTTTCTATTTTAGAATAACTTCAATCTACTTATCAAGATCATCGAATTCAATGCTCGTGAATTCGTTATGAGTAATTCCAATCTCCTCGGCAACCAGTTCTTGGTTTTCTTCAATTTCGGGTTGGTGTGTTCTTATATACTCAACAACTTCAGTTAATCCATCGGCAAACTTTTCAAAATCCTCTTTATAAAGAAAAATTTTGTGTTTTTCGAAGTAAAACTTTCCATCACGACCAATCCGTTTTTTACTTTCAGTAATTGTTAGGTAAAAATCGTTGCGGCGGGTAGCCTTTACATCGAAAAAGTAGGTTCTTTTACCTGCTCTTACAACTTTAGAGAAAATATCCTCTTTATCAACTCTTTCAACATCTTCAAGACTATCGAATCCTTCTGTCATC
>JAYTVX010000430.1:0-11848 GCA_043743775.1 Bacteroidales bacterium
CCTTGTGCCAGCATATTGGGCTTGTATACGATTCAACGTTTGTTTTTATTTCACAGCCCGAAACTCCATTATTGATGCCTGAATTGGTTGATGCGCAAAATGCAGTCACGAATCGAATTGAATATCAATTACTAAACAGGGCTGTAGAAGCAGAGGATTTGCAACGGAAAATGACCATTGGCGAATATATGCCGCAGCTTTCGGTAAGCGCAATAGGCGTTTATGCTGATGTATCCCACTCAAGCCAAAACAATGCGTTGGCTTTGGTTAACCTGAGCATACCTATTAGTGATTGGTGGGGAGGGTCACATAAGATCAAGCAACAGCGCATGAAAATCGAAAAGGCCAAAAGCACCCTCGTAGAAACAGTTGAACTTTTGGGGCTACAAGTTGAGCAGGTTAATAATGAGCTGCACGAGAGTTGGTTTCAAGTTCAAGTATCGAAGAAATCGGTGGAGCAGGCTCGCGAAAACATGAAAGTGACCGAAGATAATTATCGTGTAGGTGCAGTAGGCATCTCAGATTTACTTGAAGCTCAAGCAATTTTTCAGGGAGCAAAGGATAATTTAACAGATGCGGAATGCAATTACCAAATCAAGATGGCTAAGTATTTACAGGCAATAAATAGCTATAAATAACCCTTTAATCATGGCTAAACTGAAAATATGACGAAAACAAAAGTTAAGATCTGGATATTCCATTTAAGGGTAAAACGCCTATTCTGGTCTTTAAAGCAAAGGTTTAGTAAATAGAAAACAAGATTAACTGCACTCCAAAAATCACGAGAAGTAAGGTGATACACTTTAAAGTTAAGGTTAATAAGAATCATGTTTTTTAGATTTCGTGTTTTGGGGTTACCGGGTTACGGGAATTTTCCCGTGCCCGGTTTAACTAATCAAAAGTGTAATACTTAGAATATTTTAAAGAAAGATAGGGTTTCACAGCTTCAAAATATTCTAAAAAAGGTCAGTGTCTAGCTCTACAAACTATGAAAAGAATAGCATTAATAGTAGCCATATTTACTGGGTTTGGCTTTACCCACGGGATGGCACAAAATGAAATGAAAAAGTTGACGAAAAAACTATCGTGCGGTATTAATGCGGAAGGGAATGTATCGAATTTTATTATGTCAGGTATGCCTGATGCAAAAAGTAAAATGAGAATAGGAACCTCATTTGGAGCTTTCGTAAAATTTGATATTACTGAACATTTTGCAATACAAGAGGATGTTTTTTGCCTTTATAAAACATCAACCCTAAAGCAAGAATCCAATAAAAGCAGGTATGAATTTGGGGGTATAGAAATTCCAATTTATGCCATGGGGCAATGGAATAAGAAAGTAGACGAAAGGTTTTATGTAGGCATTGGTCCTTATGCCGAATGGGGTCTTAACGCAATATACAAGACAGGTGGAATGGAAATTGAACTTTATAAAAAAGATAAAGCTACAAACAAGGCTTATATGACAAAATTGTCAATGGGTATAGCTGTAATAATCGGATACGAATTTAAAGATGGAACTCAGGTGAATGCTGGCTATAAAAAAAGCCTGACAAATGCCCTCGAAGAGGGTAAAGATAAATCATCTATGTATTCAAACATATTAAGTTTAGGAGTTGCGTATCGCTTTAAATCAGTGAGACTTTAATTTTGTGAAACAAAATTATTTAGTCGAACTGATCCCGAGCGTAGCCGAGGGATCTCAGGGTATTATTCCCCGCAGCTTTGCTGCGATAGAAAATTAATTTCAGACAATACCTCGACAGCTCTGCTGCGAGGTAGTTTATTTGTAAAACCAAATCTTAGGATATTAATAGAGGAGAGCCAAAAACATTATTCACAATACAATAGGAACATGTCGACTAATATTAAAAGTCTTTCGTTTTAGGCTATCAGCAAAAATTTCAACGCTTAACTAAAAAGTTACTATATGATGAGATTAGAATATATGTTTTTTAGGCTGTTCTTTTCTTTTGTAAGTATCATTCCACTGCGCTTACTTTATCCTTTGTCCGATATCTTTTCATACATCCTTCAGTATATTGTTCGATACAGAAAGGTTACTGTGGTTAAGAATCTCAGGAATTCATTTCCAGAAAAGAGTGAAAATGAGATTAAACGAATAACTCATAGTTATTACCGTAACCTCTGCGATGTTTCGCTAGAGAGCATTAAAGGGTTTTCACTTACACTCGATCAATTCGATAAAAGGTATAAATGCTTGAACCCCGAGGTTGCAAACGAGTACTTTGATAAAGGGCAAAGCGTGATTTTTGCACTTAGCCATTGTGCCAACTGGGAATGGGGAACGCAAGTAGCTAATTCTATTTTTTTGCACGATGCCATTTCATTCTATAAACCGCTCTCGAATAAATATATTGATAGCTACATCCGGAAGCATAGAGAATCAAGAGGAATAGTGTTATGCTCAATTTACCAAACTAAGTTTATTTTTAGGTCGGAGGATAATATCCCTCGAGCATACTTTTTGGTTAGCGACCAAAGCCCTGGTGGTACAAACAAAGTACACTGGGTTAGATTTCTGAATCAAGATACAGCATGCCTACATGGGATCGAGAGCTACGCTCGTATGTTTGATCTACCTGTTATCTATGCCGATGTTCAGCGGGTGGATCGAGGGTGCTATACAGTTGTTTTGGAGGTGCTGAGCAGCACGCCAAAGGATACTCAAAAGGGCGAAATCACTGAGCGATACATGAAAAAGTTGGAAGAAATAATTGTCGAAAAACCGGAGGATTGGCTGTGGTCCCACAAAAGATGGAAGATTAAGAAACTAATTGAGAGCCTAACCTAGGTCTAAATAAAAAAACTTTAACCTTTTATATACTATTGTATAAGATATCTACATAAAATTATGGCGCGATAATTGAATAAAACCTTTTTTGCAAAACTAATAATGACTTATTTTGCACTCAAAATTCAATCAAGATATTATCCTTATTTAAAATTATAATAAAATCAAGCACCCACAGGTAGATTATTTTAACTCGATAAATGAACAATTACAGGAATAGAAAATATATTTTCTCCAAAAAAATCGACCTGTTTTTTAAGGAGGTTTACGATGCAAGTAAATTCCTTTTACTCTTTTTTAAAGAGGCATTCAAGCGGCCATTTCACCTGAATGAGTTAATCAATCAGTGCTATGAGGTGGGATTAAGATCATTGCCATTGATTACCCTTACCGGTTTTATTGTTGGAATAGTTTTTACAATACAATCACGTCCATCACTGGCAGGTTTTGGGGCTGCTTCGTGGCTACCTTCGCTGATGGGTATTGCAATCATAAAGGCACTCGGACCATTGGTTACTGCGCTTATATGCGCTGGAAAAGTAGGTTCAGGTATTGGGGCTGAATTAGGCTCGATGAGAGTGACTGAACAAATTGAAGCAATGGAGGTCTCTTCAATTAATCCTTTCAAGTATTTGGTTGTAAATCGTATACTAGCAACAACTATCACCATACCTGTACTGGTGTTCTATTGTAGTTCCGTTGCTTTGTTTGGCTCTTATATTAATGTTCACTTTGAAGAAAGTAGCAGTTTGATAACTTTTTATCAGAATGCTTTTTCTACAATTACATTTATTGATATCACAGAATCTATAGTTAAATCAGTGGTTTATGGTTTTACAATTGGTTTTGTTGGTTGCTTTAAAGGGTATAATGCAACGCAGGGAACACGTGGTGTTGGAAGGGCTGCAAACCAAGCAGTAGTATTTTCAATGTTTCTGATTTTTATTGAAGAAATTATTATTGTCCAAATATTCGGTTGGATTATAAATTCTTAGGCAATGGATAAGCTGCAACAGCATACTATTAATAAAGATGAACCAGTAATTACCATCAGAGGATTGCATAAATCATTTGATGATTTACAGGTTTTAAACGGTATCGATTTTACCCTCTACAAAGGTGAAAATGTAGCTGTACTCGGTAAATCAGGAACAGGTAAATCTGTTTTAATAAAAATTATTGTAGGCTTACTTAAACCTGATAAGGGTGAGGTGTTTGCTTTGGGAAAACAGGTCCATAAATTGAACCGAAAAGAATTAGATGCATTGCGTCTTCGAATAGGATTTTCATTTCAAAGTAGCGCTTTGTATGATGGAATGAATGTTTATCAGAACCTTGCATTCCCCTTAACCATGAATTTTAAAAGTTTAAGTAAAAAAGAGGTGGGTTTGGCGGTAGAAAGAGTGCTCGAAGCTGTAAATCTAAAAGATAAAATAAAACAAATGCCTTCCGATCTTTCTGGTGGGCAACGCAAACGGATTGGTATTGCACGTACCCTGATCCTAAAACCCGAAATAATGCTGTATGATGAACCTACAGCAGGATTAGACCCAATCACATGCACTGAAATTATTCAACTTATCAATGAAGTTCAGCGTCGATTTAATACCAGCTCGGTAATTATTACCCACGATCTTACATGTGCCAAAAACACTTCAGATCGAACAGCAATGCTACTAAACGGTAAATTTGCTAAAGTGGGTACCTTCGACGAGGTTTTTAATACCGAAGACGAACATCTAAAAGAATTCTACAATTATAATTTTATACAGCAATAAACATATGAACGAATCATCGAATAAACGTGTTATAATCGTTGGCTTTTTTGTCATTATAGGATTATCTTTTCTTGTAACTGGAATTCTTATTGTTGGCGACTTGCACAAAACGTTTTCTAAAAAAGTTGAAGTGGTTTCAATTTTTGATGACGTAGCTGGCCTGCAAAAGGGCAATAACATTTGGTTATCAGGAGTAAAAGTTGGAACAATAAGCAATTTAGCATTCAATGGAAAATCAAAGGTCAAAGTTAGCATGCTGATTGATAAAGATGTACAGAAATATATCCCTTACGATTCCAAAGTTAAAATTAGCAGCGATGGATTCATTGGGAATAAAATACTCGTTGTTTTTGGTGGCTCTGAAAATGCCAAAGGTTTGCAGGATGGCGATACCTTAATTGTTGAGAAAACAGTTTCTTCAGAAGAAATGATGAACACCTTACGAAAAAGCAATGATAATATACTTGCCATTACCAACGATTTTAAAACGCTTAGCAAAAAATTAGTTGACGGAGAAGGATCCGTTGGAAAATTATTGAACGACAACTCAGTATACACAAACCTAAATGAAGCAACCTCTTCACTGCACAAAGCAACAATAGAAGCAGAACGGGTAATGAGTTCTTTAACAGCATTCAGTTCAAACCTTAATAAAAAAGGTACGCTGGTCAATGAATTAACTACCGATACCGTCATGTTTAATACGGTGAATGCTTCGGTTTTGCAACTGCAGCAGATTACCAATACTACGTTGGAGCTTATTAAAAATCTTAACCAAAAAGGGAATAATCCAAAGACCTCGCTGGGTGTATTACTCAACGATGAAGAATCGGGTGCCCATTTGAAGGAGACTATTAAAAATTTGGAGAGCAGCTCTATAAAGTTGAATGAAGACCTTGAGGCACTTCAGCACAATTCATTATTCAAAAGGTATTTTAAAAACAAAGCAAAGGCTAGTAAAAGCGATTCATCAAAAAAGTAGTTAGTACCCAAACAAGCTTTAAAACCATTATAACTTAAAATAAAGTTATTAAACCCAAATTGGTTATTAGGAGTAAATAGATCTAAGGACTTAGCAGGGTTTAACCCCGATTTAGAAAAACTTGAAGTAAGCATCCCTTAAGAGAAACAAGTCTAAAATCCTAAGTTTTCTTAATCAATTTATCGTTACAATGCTCACTGAATCAGTAAGTAGATCTCAATATTCTCCAATGACCGTCATAAGAGAATTTATTTTAACGACAAATTAGGGTTAAAGTATTTCTCCAAATTTGTTATACTTGTAACCTAAAACAAGATAACATGAAACGATTATTTTTTCTCACAGCCATTGTTTTAATTATTACTGTAGGCTGCCAGCAGAATAAAACAGAAAATATTAAGGCAAAATACATCTTCCTTTTTATAGGCGATGGAATGGGCTTGCAACAGGTGAATGCTACTCAGGTTTATATCGATTCTGTGCTGAAGGATAATCATAACCTATCATTCATCAACTTCCCTGTTCAGACTTTTATGACAACCTACGCTGCAAATGAGTATATCACCTGCTCTGCTGCTGCTGGTACAGCCCTTTCGAGTGGTAGTAAAACCTCAATTGGGACTTTAGGATTAAGCTATAACCATACCGATTCGCTTTTTAGCATTGCCAAAAAATTTAAGGAGAATGGGTTTAAGGTTGGTCTCTTAACCAGCGTTAGTATCGATCATGCAACCCCCGCAGCTTTCTATGCCCATCAAGGATCGCGAGGAAGTAGCTATGACATTGCAAAAGATCTTTTGAAAAGTGGATACGATTTTTATGCCAGTGGTGGATTCGTTGACCCATATGGGAAAAGACTTAAAGATTCAGTAGAATCAATCTATTCCCTAGGTGAGAAAAACTCATTCGCATTTACTACGAGTTTAACTGCCATCGATTCACTAAAAGGGAAGTACAAATCCGTAGTTTACTCAGCCCCATCTCCTGCTCCTGAAAGCACCCTTAAATACGATATCGATAGCGATAGTTCTGATGTTACCCTTGCTGATCTGACAAAAAAAGCCATTCAGACTCTATATAACACTAAAGGTTTTTTCATGATGGTTGAGGGTGGAAAGATCGATTGGGCCTGCCATTCAAACGACGCTGCAACTGCACTCCATGAGGTTATTGCCTTCTCAAATGCGGTTTCTCAAGCGATTGAGTTTTACAAAGCACACCCAGATGAAACCCTTATTATCGTTACAGCCGATCATGAAACGGGAGGTTTTTCGCTGGGAAACAAGGCGAACAAGTATAGCATTAATCTCTCATTGTTGAAGAATCAGAAAATATCAAAAGAACAACTTCAAGAATTGGTTATAAATCAGTTTAAACAAACTCCAAAACCTTCCTTTAAAGCGATGCTAGAATTCATTAAACATAAAACGGGTTTGGGAGTCTTGCCGCTTGGCTTAACAGAAAAGGAATTAAAGTCGTTGAATGATGCCTACAATAACTCTATCAAACCAAACAAGTCAAGCAAAATAGCAAAATCGAATTATCTATCCGAATCAAGAGAAACGTTTTCTTCAACCTGTATTGAGATTCTAGATCAAAAAGCAGCAATCGGTTGGACGAGCACATCCCATACCGGTTCACCTGTTCCCGTTTTTGTAATGGGAAGTGGGGAGAAATTATTCACGGGACGATTAGACAACACCGATATCCCTAAGATTATTGAAATTGTTGCTCTAAAGAAATAACAACGAACCTTATCGTTCAATAAAACTACTTAATAATGAGTAAAAGTCGATTTTGACTAACCTTTAATATATAGTGATTAACACCAACAACAAACCGTCTTCTTATGATTGATGGTTTGTTTTTTTTTGTATTTTTACTTCATATATATACCTTTTTGTTTATTTTAGTCTTTCTTAAAGCAAATGGAGACCAGAAACCATCAAAAACGGGGCGACTTCGAAAAGCCTTACGAGTAGATAATTTTAATACCTTCAGATGATGAGAAAATTTTTACTTCTTTTTGTGATTGCCTTTTTAAACATTGCTTATGTGATTGGGCAGAACGGGGCAAATGATAAACTACAAGATATTAAGTATCGAAGAAGCTCCTTACATACCATTTTATTGGAGTCGGACAAATTTCCTTACAAAGACACCGTTATTGGAGCGTATTACAAAGCCCCATTCCCTGATAAATATAACAATCATGATGTTGGAGAGAAATCTTTTAACCCAAAAAACTACGGTATAGATGGTGATACAACATCTACTAATATTCCATTAATTATTGACAAATATCTTAAAGATAAAAAAGTTGCCAACCTTATGGTTGCAAAGTGGTTCGACAGAGCCGAAGATGGTTCTTTTGATATGAATCTAATTGGTGAAAGAGGTTCGTACAATGCAAGCGAAATGCAAGCGAAAATTGCATCTAATTCCGCTAGAGGGTTAGCTTCTCTTGCTGATGCTGGTGAGGAGCTTATTGGTAATTCCTTTGTTGTGGTTTCTAAATTAAACTTTATAAGCAACGAAATTCCTGCTAAAGTTATTCTTGAAGCGTCAAAAATAGCTGCAAGTAGAATATCGAACTCAATGCTAAGAAAAGTTACAGAAATTGCCGCAGAACAAATCTATAAGAAAACAAGAGAGGGTTATTCAGTATGGACAACTTCTTATCTTTATAAATTAGCCTGGAACGATTCTATTTCCTCAATTTTTTATAACGATTTATGGATAGATAAAAGTAATATCGACCCTGCAAAAAAAGAAAAATTCGACAATACCGATTTATTTAGTTTGCAATTCGTTGGTTCTGAAAAATCTAGAAGTTTAGTTACATTCTCCTTTAAAGAGAAAAGAAGCGAAGAGAGATATGTTGAAATAGCTACCATCAGAACAATTGATAATGTGTACGCTAAACTTCAAAAAAAATACGACGTATTTAAGACCAAAACTCCACTGTTTACGGGTGATCCTATTACCGCTAAAATTGGATTGAAAGAAGGTTTAGAGAGTGGTGATAAATTTGAAGTATTAGAGCAAACTATTGATAAGGAAGGTAAAACTAAATACGTTCGAAAAGGAACCATCAAGGTTGATGGTAAGCAGATCTGGGACAACAGATACCTTGCTGGTCAAGAGTCGATTGTTGATAGTACAGCCGCAGCAGTAAACGCAAAACCCGTACTTGATCGTACCTTCTTTAAGGGTGGTAAAGACCTCTATCCAGGTATGCTAATTAGACAAATTAAATAGTTGGTATAACAATTGTATAAAAGCACCCATGTGTAATTCATTAATCAATGAGCTAATACATGGGTGATTTTTCCAATCAAAGCGTTAATCTAAAATAGTGAACAACTAATCAAAACCTTAAAAATACACACAGATGAAAAAACTAGTTAAATTAAGTAGCCTTCTACTTATTGCAGTATTAGGATTATCTATTAGCGCTTCCGCTCAGGCTAAGAAAAAAGCTAACAAAGACACAGAGAACTTCAAGTACGAAATTGAAGGTGTAAGCGTTGGTTCTCAAGGAACATACATGGTTAAAGTATGGTCATATTCTAAAAAACCGACCGTTGCTATTAATCAAGCAAAAAAGAATGCTGTTCACGGAATCGTATTTAAAGGATTTACTGGAAAACCAGGTGTTCCTGGTCAAAAAGCATTAGCAACTCCAGCTGTTGAGCAAGAAAAACAAGAGTTTTTCGACAAGTTTTTTGAAGATAATGGTACTTTCCTGAAGTTCGTAAGCGAGTCTGGTGATGGTTCTGTCGCTGCCGAAGATAGAATGAAAGTTGGCAAACTCTACAAAATTGGAGTAGTTGTTTCTGTTAATGTAGCTGCTTTAAGAAAAGAACTTGAAGATGCAGGGATAATTAAAGGATTAGGCTCTGGATTCTAAAGATCAGCGCATTATTTTCAAATTATCATTTTAGATCCTTGTGCATTAACGAATTCTTTCTCGAATCGAAACATGGCACAGAATTTGAAAATGATTTCTTAGAAAGAGAGAAAGCAAAAACAATAACACGATTATAGTAATATCTGTTTTATATATCCTAAACGAAAAGTAAAGAATTATAACCTTATAAATTTACAGACTATGAAGAACAAATTGATATTTGTTTTTATTGCTGCCCTGTTGCTGCTAAGTACAAGTGGGGCTTTTTCGCAAGCAAAAAAACCAACCATTATGGTTGTACCTAGTGATGTATGGTGCAATACAAATGGCTACATGACCGAATTTGACAATCAAGGTACAAAGGTTAAAGTGCCTGATTATAAAAAAGCGTTTCAAGAAAATGCCGACCTACTATTAGCCATAAGTAAAATTAATGAGCTGATGTCTGAGAGAGGATTTCCTTTAAAAAACTTAGAGTCAGCGCTTAAAACATTACAGGATCAAGCAGCCGAAGATGCTATGCTTACAAGTAAGAGTGGCGGCGAAGTGACCGAAAGTCCAATCGACAAACTTAAAAAAGTTGCTAAGGCTGATATTTGGCTACAAATGACTTGGAGCGTAAACCAAACTGGCCCTAAAAAATCAGTTACGTTTAACATGCAAGGATTGGATGCATATACCGATAAACAAATTGCTGGCGCATCTGGAACAGGCAAACCTTCTTTTACAGCGGAATTACCTGTTTTAATCGAAGAAGCAGTATTGGCTTACATCGATAACTTCAACGTTCAACTTCAAGCCCATTTTCAGGATATGTTTGATAATGGTCGCGAGGTTATGCTTCGCATAAAAACATGGAACACCTTTGATGGTGATCTCAATAATGAGTATGATGGAAAAGAATTATCCGTGATTATTGAAGATTGGATGACAGAAAATACTGTTAAAGGAAGATTTAGCACTACCGATGCTACAGAAAACATGATGCTTTTTGAACAAGTTCGAATTCCTCTTTTCGATGCAAACAATAAAGCAGTAGATGCTCGTAATTGGGCACGTAATTTGCAGAAGATGCTAAAAGAAAAATGCCAACTTGATTCAAAGCTAATGATGAAGGGGCTAGGACAAGCCCAACTGGTAATCGGTGAAAAATAAATTAACACCATTAATAACTTAAAATAAAAGTTATGAAGAGAATATCAATACTTATTTTAGCGTTGCTGGCCTTACCGTTTGTTAGCATGTCTCAGAACAGTCAGGGAAAAACTGACGATATGGGAAGGATAGCCCTTGCTGCAATCGTACCTGAACAAGCAGAGGGAATACCTCCTTCAGCACGTCAGATGCTCCAGAACAAAATGCAGCAAATTGCCGTAAAGAATGGCTTGGGTGCCGCAGATGCAAATCCACGTTTCTGTATAGTTCCTTTGGTTACTGTAATATCAAAAGATATTACTGCGACTGCACCTCCTATGATTGCCATGAATCTTGATGTTACCTTTTATATTGTTGATGCCGCTAGCCGAAGTATATTCAGCCAAACAACAATATCAGTAAAGGCTGTTGGTCAGAACGAGGATAAGGCCTATATCTCCGGATTGAAAAACCTTAACGTTAATGATGGTAAATTCAAAGGTTTTGTAGAGCAAGGGAAAACAAAAATCATGGAGTATTATAATTCGCAGTGCGATGTTATTATGAAAGGCGCGAATGCACTTGCTGGTCAAAAAAAATACGAAGAAGCACTTTTCTCATTACTAAGCGTACCCGATGTTTGCCGCGAATGCTTTGATAAATGCATGGATTTATCGGTTGATATTTACAAGCAATACGCTAACTACAAGTGTACTGAGTATATGGCTGGAGCCAAAGCATCTTGGGCAGCAATGAATACCGATAAAGCTGCCGAATTCCTTGGTAAAGTTACTCCTGATATGGAGTGTTACCCTCAAGCAGTCCAACTAGTTGAGGAGATTAAGCAAAAACAACTTGCTGATGGCGCCAATGTTTGGACATTTAAGATGAAACAGTACGATGACTCCGTTGATAAAGAAAAACTAGCGATACAAGCAGGTAAAGATGTTGCTGTAGCTTGGGCTAACTGGGGTGCGTCAAGTAATTTTGACTGGAACTGGCTTTACAAAAAGTAATTATTGCTTAAAACAATTATCTTTTTAAATACTTTCAAATATTTCTAATTAAATTTAAATGACTATGAAACTAACTAAAATCTTTTTATTCGTAGGCGCAATTGCTTTAGCAGCAGCCCTAGTAAGTTGTGGTGGTTCAAAACCATCTGTTAAGGATAGCGGATTGGGAAAAGAAGTGGTTGTACCTTGCGGTGATAACGATTTTCACTC
>JAYTVX010000431.1:0-2869 GCA_043743775.1 Bacteroidales bacterium
AGGGTGAAACTAGAATTCTTGGAGTTAGCCGACTTCGTGCTAAGGAGAGTGATAGGGCCGCTACGCTGAAGGATGAATTTAGTAAGATGGGCATTGATGTTCGAATTAATGGTGAACTTATGATTATAACGGGAGGAAAGCCTCAAGGTGTTATTGTTAATTCACACGGGGATCATCGGATCGCTATGGCTACCGCAATTGCAGCGCTCCCTGGTGATGGAGATTTAGAAATTGAGGGAGTCGAGGTGGTAGCAAAGTCGTATCCTGAGTTTTTTGAGGATCTAGATAAGATAACAAGATAACAAGTTGTTAAGTTATTAAGTAAAAAAATAACGAACAACGAACAACCGATATACTATGAATACATTTGGTAGGATATTTAGAATGAGCATCTTTGGAGAATCCCATGGCCCGATGATAGGAGTGATCATTGATGGTTGTCCTCATGGAATTCCTTTAAAAATTGAGGATTTTAAGGTTGATTTGGATCGTCGTCGATCAGGTGCAGTGGGCACAACTCCTCGCCAAGAGGATGATATCCCTGAGATTGTTTCGGGCTGGTTTAATGGTTATACAACAGGAGCCCCTTTAACGATTATTTTCAGGAATAACGATACCCGTTCAACGGATTACATAGATATTAAGGATCACCCAAGACCAGGCCATGCTGATTTTGTAGCACGTCAGAAGTTTGGGGGCTTTAACGACTACCGTGGAGGAGGGCATTTTTCTGGACGTCTGACGCTGGCTTTGGTTGCTGTTGGGGTTGTGGCAAAAAAGGTTATCCCAAAAATCTCAATCAACGCCCTGCTAATTGAGGCAGGGGGGGAAACTGATATCATTCAGGCTGTTAACGATGCAAAAGAACAGGATGATTCCATTGGTGGCATTGTTGAGTGTAGGGCTGGTTATATCTCAGTGGGTTATGGTGAACCGTTCTTTGATTCTGTGGAATCAGTGATAAGCCATCTTGCTTTTTCAATTCCCTCAATCAAAGGGATTGAATTTGGTTCGGGATTTAATTCTTCGAAAATGCTTGGCTCTCAGCATAACGATGCAATTATTGACGAAACGGGTAAAACTTTAACCTATAATGCGGGTGGCGTAACTGGTGGATTGACTAACGGAAATGAGTTAGTGTTTAGAGTAGCCGTTAAGCCAACCTCAAGCATTTCTAAAACACAACAGACCTACAATTTTTCAAGCGAAAAGGTTGATGATCTGAATATTCAAGGACGACACGATACTTGTATAGCGCTTCGAGTCCCCGTTGTTCTGGAAGCAATTACAGCAATTGCAATTGCCGATTTTACATTGCTGGTGAAGAAGAAGTGAAGCATTAAGATTTTGGTATAATAAAAAGAAAAAGGTTGTGTTACGCAACCTTTTTCTTTTTGCTGCCATCTATGCGATAAGTTATTAAGAGTATTTCAATACTACCTTTTTTTCTGTGAAAAAAAGGACTTCGTCACACTAAATATTTGCTATGCGATACGTAAAGCCATTCATGTTTTTGTTTTTTTTGATAGTAACGGTACAGTGCTATTCTCAAAAATTCTCAGTTGGGGTACTAAGTGGCACGAATAGGTCAGATATACACGGTAACCAAACATCTGAAAAGTGGAGAGCTAAACCTGGACCTATAGTTGGGATATTTTTTAACTATTCACCTAATCGCATAGTTTCATTTCAAACGGAGATTGATAAACTTACCATATACTATGAACAAAGCACCACCTATTATCCAATTTATTTTTTGGACGGAAATTACAATTTAGTAACTTCACCTTATACTATGGCAATAATGCTTGGAATTTTTCTTTTTACCGAATTCCTTTTCAAATCAGGTTAAGCACACCAACACGCCTAAAGTTTGAACTTTCAGCAGGTGTGTATTTCTCATATCGATACGATTATAGCCAAAATGAGTTTTACTCCCCTAATACTCTCCCCAAACACGATTTTGGTTATATCTATTCAGCTGGATTTTCTTACCCGATAACGAATAATGTTAAAGCATTCATAGATGGCAGGTATACATCTGGACGTAGAATATATATTGACCCGATAAATGGCAGAAACGGTACTTCTGAATTGGTTTTTGGAATTGGTTATAATGGTTTTTGGAATAAGAAGATGCACCCTATAAATGAATTCACACCTGATTCATCGAGTAGACAGAGATTGGTTATAACCTATAAAGGTGGATATAGCGGTTCAAATAATAGCGGACAACACCGTAGAAGTAGTTATAGCACTAAGGGTGGAACTATAGGAGGTGTTTCTATTGATTTTTTCATGAATTCGACTATAGCAATTAACACGGGGCTTACTTTTGAGCAAAAAGGATATCAGTTTAAAGATTCTTCAGAATCACGTTTTGTTTACAACCCCATCAATTACTCGACGACTACTAAATATAACAATTGTAAGACTGATATTGACTACATTATCATTCCCTTGACCCTTAAACTAAAATTTGGGGGTAACCTTAAATATTATTTCAACTTTGGGTTGTATTCAGGTCTAAGGTTGAATGCTAGGGTTACAGGAAGTCAGGTAGTGGAACAACGCTACGAGTATGGCTATTCACTTAGCAAATACATAGTGTACGATGATATCGAAGGTAATATTAAAGACGATGATTGGGGGTATGTTCTTGGTGGAGGATTGATAGTTCCAATATCCAAAGCTTGCTTATTGGAATTTGGTTGTAACTATAACTCTGGTTGGAAGAATATACTTGATGTAACGTCACCCCCTCTCAGTCAGGGTGCCGATAAATCGTTAAAGAATAAATCATTAAATTTTACTGTTGGGTTACAGATTCCAATATTGTAAATTACTTGAAATATGACTTCAATTAAAA
>JAYTVX010000432.1:0-6690 GCA_043743775.1 Bacteroidales bacterium
CAAACAACCACCTTCTGATGAGTTGGTTGTTTGCTTTAAGTCAATAATTACAATACTATAATCTCAGCTAAAACACTTTATCGTTAAATTCCCTTTGTAGGTTATCTAGCACTTCAAGGCTTACCTCATCGGATTTTACATCAACGTCACCATCATATTCAAATGGATCCTCCATATCCTTTATCAAGAATAGGATTGAAAAGATTACAAAGGTGAAAATACTAACAAGTATAAGCCCTCCCCACCATGGATCAACATTCAGCAAGCAATAAACCATTAAAAATATAATAGCTATAGTATTAATGCTGACGAAAACAGAGGGTATGAAATCGGTATTTTTGATAATGGTAATCCTGTTAATTGTTTTCTTTAGCGATGCTACTTCCGTTTTGATTCTGATAATATAGTTGGGCGCAACACCCTCCTTGCCCATTTCGATAATATCGATAGAGAACGAATCAAGCAATTTTAATAGGTTATCATTTTGTTGAATGAAATAATCATGCTTTAACGTAGGAATAAAGCTCTTAATCTTATACATCAATTTTTCAGCAGATTTTGAATTTGAAACATGCCTTACATATTCGCATTCTTGCCAAATTGCAAATAAAGAAGCAGCCAGTTCGTTCGGAATTTTCTCACTCTCCTTGTAGTCGGTAACCACTCCTGCTAGCAGAAAACCCAGTAAAAAAATAATACCTGTCAGTATGCTCGGGAAAAAGGATGTCATCTCTTTGGGGATCACCTCCCAACCAAGCAAATGGGCTCCAATCTTAAACCCACCAACAATAATTACTACTGGTAATACAGAGAGTAGTAGATGATACTTACTCTTTCTAATTTTTAGTAATACTTTCATGTTAAATATTTTATAGAGTTGATTAATTAACCGTTTTGGCAAATGTAGAGAATTGAGTTTAAAGTAAAATAGAATATTTTTATTGTTTTGTCTCTAACAAATTTATATGCCTAATATCATGATACAAATCCAATCAAATAGCTTGTACAGATAATAAAAGTATATCGCTAAAAAGATGTAACGTTTCAACTTGAATCAACAAATTACAGCATGGTTTTCCGAGAAAAGGTTAATTGGAAAGGAATATTAAAGATAAATAGAGTCTCAGGGTTACAGGGTTGCCTTCTGTGAACTCCACTTCGCACCGTCTCACTTGTCGCTTGCCAATTTTCACCGATTCAACTCCTCAAGTATATACCCAACAGTAGGAATACTAGTAATTCGTAAATTAGTATCGTTCTTCAAGTATTTACGTAACTTAGAGATAAACACATCGAGACTTCGGCCTGTAAAGTAATCGGAATCGCCCCATATCTCAATCATCAACTCCTCTCGCTTGACCAATCTATTTTTAGAATAGCAAAGTATTTTTAGAATTTTGCACTCCTTAACAGTCAGCCTTGTTGAGATATTGCCATGAGCTAATAGTTGCTTTTCACAATCAAACAGATAACAACCAATACCAATTATTTCCCTTGATTCCGGCGTTTTTGAGTCCGATTCCCGATTGATACGGCTCATTATCGCTTTAATCCTGTAAAGCAATTCCTCCTCATCGAATGGTTTTGTGATATAATCGTCTATTCCAAAGGAAAAACCTTTAATCTTATCCTCTTTCATCGATCGGGCCGAAAGAATGATGATAGGAACTTTTTTATTGACCTCTTTAATCTTTTCGATTAGGGTAAAACCATCCATATTGGGTAGCATGATATCTACTATACAGAAATCGTATCGGTTTAGCTGAAATCCCTTGAAACCTGCTAAGCCATCGTTATAAAGTTTAACATCGAATCCCTGCGATTCGAGATAATCGACCAGAAGGAATCCAAGGTTAACATCATCCTCAACGAGCAGAATACGCAGTTTTGATAAGCCGTTACTCATTATTTCTTGGAATATCAATTGTAAACGTAGTTCCTTTTCCTTTTATACTATTAACGGTGATTTTCCCTCCTAGCCTCTCAATAATCGTTTTAACATGGTTTAAGCCTAACCCAAACCCTTTAATGTCATGAATATCGCCCTGTGGAATACGATAAAATTTATCAAAAACTTTTTGTAAATGTTCGGTTGATATACCTACCCCATTGTCAATAATTTCAATAGTCAGGCTGTTGAATTTTGATTTAAGTTGAATATCAATCCGTGGTGTTTTATCACAGTATTTAAGGGCATTATCGATAAGATTCCCAATGGCGATATGCAGCTGATCTATATTACTTTTGAGAATAAAGTCATCGCCCGATTTGTGGATTGATATGGTTCCCTGTTTCTCATCAATTTGGGTCTGAAATGATTCAACAACATCCTCTACCACCTTCGCCAAATCAACGGTTTCGAGGCTTGTTGGTAGAATGGTGTCGCTTTGCGATGTTTTCAGCAATAGCTCTACCCTCTCCTTTAACCGTTTATGCTCATCCCTTATAATTCCGGTGTAGGATGATAGCTTAGGATTTGTCTCAATCAGCTCATGCTTGGAGAGCATGCTATTCGCAAAACCAATATTAGTAAGAGGAGTTTTGAATTCATGGGTCATGTTATTGATGAAATCGCGAACATGCTCAGAGAGCAACCTCTCTTTCCTATAAAATCTAAAAATTAAAAGGAACGAAACGGTTACAAGAATTACTAGAATGATAGAAGTAATGAATATTGTTCCTATTTGAGCCAGAATAAAATCTCGTTTCTTGGGAAAGTTAATTTTCAGCTCATACCCCGATTGCTGAAGGATCTCGGCTAAATTACTGGTAACATAACATCCCTTTTGGGTTTTTACTTTTTCCGATTTAAGATCAACAATTCCATAATCAAAATCTAAATTGATCCCATAGTAGTTCAAATCACTTCTTATGATTGAATCGAGATTGGCCGCCTGTTTTAAGGTTGATGTCAACAACTTACACGAAGAACACTTTTGTTGAAGAGTACAATCCTTATACCTTTCGAGGTTATTCTCAATTCGTTTAAGCGCCATACCAACACTGCGGTTAAACTGAGCCTCTTGTAAACGAGCCTCCTTAAGCACCCAATTGATTTGAATTCCCACAAGTGAGATTAAACAAACAAGGGTAGTGATCAGCAGAAAAAGTTGAAATTTTGATCGGTTCATGATGCAAAAATAGTAATGATTTGGTTTACTTCCAGAATTTTAACATCTCTATAACATGAATTAACCACCATATAACATAGTAAGATAATCGATATGCATACTTTTGATATCGTAAAACAAGAAAATGAGTTGATGTAAGAAATCTCATCATTCCAATATTCCAAAACGAATAAGTATAAGACATTTAAACATATAACTAACATTAAATTTATTATCATGAAAAGAAAATTAATCATTATTTCAGCTAGTATTTTTGTTCTAGCCGTTATCGTTGCAATGGGTATTTACGCTCAAGGTGGATCAAAGAGTTCAAATAGCGTTGCTAATGAACAAACCGATAAAAACCTACCCGATCAATGCAAAAAATGCCCAAGTGCCTCTACTTGTTTAGATGCAACTAATACTGCTGATACAACTTCAAGCGCATGCAAAACAAAGTGCGCTGATATGAAGTCGAAGTGTGATAAAGCGAAGTGCGAAAAATGCGATAAAAAAGAATCTTGCGCTAAATCTAAAGATTGTGCTAAAAAGGAGTGTCCTCAGAAATCAACGGCTGGTTGTGAAAAGAAAGATAATGTTCAAGGATGTACCCGTTCATCCGATTGCAAGAAAGATTGTGAAAAGAAATCCAATTAAATAGTTAGGTTAGGTTTCACTAATCCCCGGTAATCTGATTTGCTGGGGATTTTTATTTTTAACTTTACGATTCAAATAATTTACCAATGCAAAAGCTAAAAACAAATCCTTTCAGGCTATTCTTTCAGCTAGCGATCCTCGGTTTACTACTATTCATGGGTATCCGATTCTTTGTCGATATGAACTATTTTCCCGATTATGAGGCATATTGCCCATTTGGGGGCATCCAAGCTCTGTCGAGCTATTTTGTGAATAACTCTCTTGCCTGCTCAATGACTAGTGCCCAGATTGTAATGGGTATAGTTTTAATCCTTGTAATTGTTCTTATCAGTAAGCTATTCTGTTCCTTTATCTGCCCAATCGGTTCTCTATCGGAGTGGATAGGCAAACTAGGCGAAAAGTATAATGTTCGCTATACTGTAATAGGAATAGCTGATAAATTTTTACGATCCCTAAAATATATACTACTTTTTATCACCGTTTACTTTACGGTTACATCAAGCGAACTATTCTGCAAAAAGTTTGATCCCTACTATGCTGTTGTATCAGGATTCAATTCAGATGTTTCAATTATTATGGCAATTAGCGCCATAATCCTTGTTATTATTGGCTCGTTCTACATCCGATTATTTTGGTGTAAGTACATCTGCCCGCTTGGAGCCCTTTCTAATAGCTTCCGGTTTTTTATGCTGTTTTCATTAATAACTGGAGTTTATATCGCAATCCTTTATTTCGGTGTTCATTTGAACTTTGTTTGGCTACTTGCCGCACTATGCACTACAGCATTTGCTCTGGAACTAATGAGTATCGAGAATAAGGTTTATCCGTTCCTGAAAATTACCAGAAACGCCGAAACCTGCACAAATTGTAAGCTATGTACAAAAGTATGCCCTCAGGCGATTGATGTTGCCTCTCAAAAAACGGTTAAACATATTGATTGTAATATGTGCGGCGATTGCATTCAGGTTTGTCCCGAAAAGGATACCCTCGCAATCAATAAAAAAGGAACGAAATGGCTTCCTGCTATAATTCTTGTAATACTAATTGCTGCTGGAATTATTATTGGTAAATCATTTGAAGTACCTACCATTGCTGAGTATTGGGGCGATAAAGCAACCAAAGGGCAGATGAGCATTTACGAAAAATCAGGGTTGAAAAATATTAAGTGCTTTGGTAGCTCATCGAGTTTTGCCAATAAGATGAGAAAGATTAAAGGGGTAACAGGGGTTTCAACCTATGTTGGTTCGCATACCGTTAAAGTATGGTTTAACCCAAGTGTTATTGATACTCTTAGCGTTCAAAAATCAATTTTTGTTCCGGTTAAAGTACCTATAAGGAAGTTAACTTCTGAAACTGATAGCGTAATGGTGTTTAATTTAAGAGTCGATAATTTCTTTGATCCTTATGACACGAACTACTTAACCCTGCTTTTAAAACAGAATTCTTCGATTTTAGGTTTTACTTCAGAATTTGATTGCCCGGTTAAAGTTACAGTTTACACAACTTTAGATCAGAGTAATACTGCTGAAACTATTAAGAATATCGTTGAGCAGAAGAAACTTGAAAAAACATTTTCGGATAATACAATTCAAATTATTGATCTAAACTACAAGGTAGTAAAAATTGAAAAAGAAACTAAGTTGATTCCATCTGTAGAGTTTAACAATAGGGTTAAATAAGATTTTGGAAATGAATTATTAATGAGCAACATGATTCTTAATGTAAGAGTCATGTTGTTTTTTGTTTCAATATTATTAACCAAAATCTCTAATTATCAATCCTTGCATTGGCGGGGCAGTTTATTCTATATTAAAAATTAAAAATAACAGATCTTTTTTCTAAGTTTAATACACGAGTAAAATCTAGCCTTTCTTACATCGTTTAATAGGTTTTATATTTAGTAGCTTTGAGGCTCTTTCTAAATAAAAAATTATTAAAGTGATTAAGCAGTTTGTAACATCTATAGCAATAATTGGGTTAGCCGTAGTATTAATTAGCTGGGGTAGCGTAGGACATAAAAAGATTAGCGAAACCGCATATCTTTCCTTCAATCAGGAGATGAATAGTTTTAACTCATGGACAACATATCTAACCGATCACGCTTCGGATGCCGATAAACGAAAAGCATCCGATCCATCTGAAGAATCAAAACATTATATCGATATTGATAACTATTCCGATTTTAATAGTAATGGTTCAATAACCCAAAACTATGCTGCTGCTGTTGCCAAGTATGGGCTCGACTTTATTAATACCAACGGAACTCTACCGTGGGCAACTCAAACGGCTTTCGATTCGCTAACCAGCTGTTTAAAACGAAATGATATAGCTAAGGCAAAGCAATTTGCTGCAGATCTTGGGCATTACGTTGCCGATGGTTACATGCCTTTACACATTCCAAAATACTTTGATGGCAACAATCCCGAAAGAAATGGTATTCATTCACGCTACGAATCAACAATGATTGGTAGCTATATTTCATCAATAACTTACTCCGGTTCAAGTATAAGTGCTATTGAAAATGTAAATCAATATATCTTCAATTACATCTACGAAAACAACAAATATGTTGATTCAGTTTTAATTGCAGACAATTATGCTTTAAATTTAGCTGGGGGAGTAAGAAACTCTACTACTTATAATTCTACTATTTACAAACAAGCTCTTTGGGATAAAACAAAAGGTTATACTCCTAAACTTTTTAAAGATGCATCCCATGCATTAGCCGAGTTAATTTATACTGCTTGGATTCAATCTCAAAGTTCTACTTCCGATGAGCAAAAACCTATTATTCAATTCACCGAAGCTCTTGAACAGAATTCACCAAACCCATTTTCATCCTTTACTTCTATAAAATATAACCTAAACGAAAATACCGACGTCGTATTGCAGGTAAAGGATATGCTAGGGAATAATGTTACCT